>NZ_SJSA01000002.1:900000-1120360 GCF_004766125.1 Duncaniella freteri | reverse complement strand
ATCGGCGTAAATATCATAAAGGCGGCAACGGTTTGGGTTTTCGTAGTCGATAGCCATTTGGTTAGCGGCTCGCCAGTCGGCAATGTCCTTTTGTCAGGGTCGCGAGTCGGACTGCTGCTGGAGCATTGCCGAAATCTGCACCCCCTTTTTGGAGGCGACGGCGGCGCGCCAGCGTCTGAAGCTGGGAGCGTGTGGGGCGGCTGAAATAGTCGCGGATGTTATCTAAAAAATTAGCCATTGCGGTGAAATGTCAAGTTAAACGAATATTGCCGGCAGAGTCGAGGCGGAGCGCGCCCGGGGGCCGACGCAGACGCAGGGAGGGAGCGACAACGCGCAGCTCAACAGTCTGGTAAAAGCGAGTGCCGAGCGTGGGGATAACATGCACCTGGGCGACACCCGGGCGGAATGGCAGCACACGCCCGTCGGGCTCCACTCCGGCAGCTCCGCCGAAAGCCTGAAAAATTACATTTTGAAGCGCACCGGCGGGAAGCACCCGGGCGCGGATATATTGGGGCACGTCGTTGCCAAGAGTGACAACGCCCGGGCTGATGACGCGCAGCCCGTCGGGAATTGGCGCGGCTACCTGTTCGGCACGGTCGGGCACGGCTTCGAGGCGTTGGCGGCTCTGTTCTGTAAGCTCACGCTCGGCATTGGTTGCCGTGGCAGCGTTGCGGGCGTTCTCTGTGGCTGTTTCTGCGGCCCTGTGGCGGCTTTTGAGGCTTGGGTGGCAGCATTGCAAGTCTTGACCGCTTCGGACGATGTGTCGGCAAGTTTTTGCGCCTGTTCGCGCACCTCATTTGCGGCGGTGTCTGCTTTTTTGGCTGCTGTGTTGGCGAGGTCGGCGGCTTCGGTCGCCGGCTTTTTCAGGATCTCAATCTGTGTGGGGGTAAAGTCGGCCCATGTGAACGGGTCGCCCTTGTCGCCTTTGAGGGCGGCCAACTGCTCCGGCGTGCGTGAAATCCTCATAAGTGAACGGCAGGCCGCGCGGGTGTATGCCGCCAACAGGTCGCACTCCACGACGCCGGGGAGTCGGTGGCGAACTGCCAGAGCTCTACGCCGGGGTCGGCGGGGTAATATACATTTTGCAGGCCGTCGGGCATAAGGTCGTTAATTAGCTGCAAATGCAGTTCACGGCGCAGCGTGCCCTCACATAAGCCGTGATCCTTGAAAATGACAAGCAGGGCGTCACCGTCGGGCAGGCAATTTTTATAAGCGTCACCGGAGCGCGAGGCCGTGAAAGTATGGCCGTGCTTAACTGTATATGTCAGCACAAAGTCCACCCCGTCGGGGAGTGGCACGATTTTGCCGGCAGCGTCGCGGAAGCGCTCACGGAGGACAAAGTCGCTTTTGTAGTTTATATGTCGTGTTTCGGTTGCCATTATGTGAGTCTTAAATTACCTTTGCCGTCGAGACGTAGCGCGCCGGAGGCCGTGAGACGGCAACGCGGTGGCACAACATCGATGCAAAGTGTTTTGTAAACCGATGTGTCGGAGGTAGCCACGGCATTGACATAAGAGCGGCCGAGACGCAGCGGGGTGATGAAGCCGTCGGGCGAAACGTCGAGGGCTTGGTGGTCGCCCATGCAGAGGACAGAGCCGAGGCCGAAGCTGGGAACAGGCGGGCGCGTATCTGCTGGCGCACGGGATTGGCGAGCGTTACAGTACGGGGCGCGCTGATGATGTCAACACGGAGCGGAGCCGCGAGGCTCTGGCCGGATAGCTGGGAGATGAGCGAGTCGATACGGGCGCGGGCGGCTTCGGACTTTTGGAGCTCCGCGCGTGTGTCGGCTGCGGCAGTGTCAGCCCCGGCGAGCCGTTTGTCGATGTCGGCCAAAATCTCCGGGAGGTTGACCGATAAAAAGAGGCTGACGGCAGCGTTGATGTCGTCGCAGGCTTCAATGAGGCCGCAGAACAGCTCGCCAACCTGACGGGCCGACACGGTTTTAGCGGCCACCGCGTCGCGTATGGCCTGAGCTTGAAGCAGCAGCGCGGCCGTGTCAAGCTGCTTGAGGTCGTTTTGGGTGAGTGGTTCCATTTTGAGGGATTAAAAGAGTTAAGAGAACACCTCGTCGAAAGGGTCCTGAAAAATTCGTGTAAGTTCGTTTTTGCTCTGAATGTTGAGCGGTCGGCCGGCGTTAAGGTCGGCGATCACTTCGTCGATTTTGTCAACCACAATGCCGACGTTATCGGGGTCGAACTTCTGGGCGACAGGCGGGCGCGCGTGTTCCGGTCTGGTAGAGCAACTCCAGATAATCGGCGCGGGGTATGTCGGTGGCAGGGCTGATGTGTTGCACGGCATAGGCCGAGCGGACAGCCGGGGCCACAACGTCCTCGAGCTCAAAGATGAGCGGGAGGCCGTCGGCGAGTGTGGCCGTTATACTGATGTCGTTGCGCTGAGCGAGGGCGAACACACCGGCGACCGAGCCAAGCGCGATAACTGCGGCGTCGAGGAGTGTTTGACGGTCTGAAACAATAAACTGCATAGGCTAAGAGATTATAACCACCCCGTCGGGGGATAGTGTGAGGTTAGAGACAGGGAGGCCGCAGGCTTGCAGCATTTTTTTAGTGTTGCCCGGCCAGAACGGGTCGGGAGTGCCGGCGAGCATTAGGGGCGCTTCTGCACCGAGGAGGGGGTGTTCCTTGATGTCGCCGCGGAGGGAGCGGGATGACAAATTCAGCAATGAAAGAGTCAGCCGGGGCGATGAGCGCGCCGGAGGGTGCGACAAGGAGGTCGCCGGTTGTTGTGTCTATTTGCAGTCCGTTCATTGCTTAATTTTTTCGTTTTCGTAATCACTGCGCTTTGTCAGCAAAAGGGTGTCGGCGCTCCAGTCGGCAGCGGCAGTTTTAAGAGCTGCGCCGCCGTCCTGAGCAACAGGGACCCAACCGGCCATAATACCCTTTAACTTGTTAATCTCGTTTTCGATTGTGTTAAGCCGCTTTGTGAGGTCGTCGATTTTAACAAGGCCGTTGAGTTTGCCACCGTTAAAAATTATATTGTCGGCGTTGATGTTGGCGGACATATTGGCGGTTTAATACGGCAGCCGTCAGCGTCCATGACGGCGGAGGTGTCACCGATGACGACTTCGGCCTGTTTTATTTTCTCAGTGCTCAGAACCACCCCGGCGGCACCGTCTGCGACGAAGCCGACAATAACAAAACTGCCAACTTCCGGATAAAGCCAAAAGCCGTAATTCGCGCCCTGATTTGCTTGTAGATTGACACCGAGCAACGGGGCGCCCTCATTAAGCGGGGTGCAGTCGATTGTGCGGGCTTTTTCGTCCACGGCGTCCACGGTGCAGACCAGCGCGACAGTCTCGCCGTCGGTCTTTGCCAGTTCTCTGATGATATTTCGTAAATCTGCCATAACTGTTTATTTAGTCGCCGACACGCAGCCCGAGCGTTATTTCCTGACGGTAGCCGGACGTGCCGTATTTAATTACATTCTTTTTGACCTGATAGACTCCGGCTTTTTTGCCGTCGATAATTAGCCCGATAGCGTCGAGGCAGTCAACAAGCGAAGCCCCGAAAGTCGTAAAAGAGCCGGTGAGGCCGTCGCGTTTAAGGCGTTTAATTTCCTGTTCGGCCCACGCCTTTAACTCGCTTTCGGTTTTGTTGTAGGTGTGGAGCGTGCGGTGTTCGCCGTCGGCGTCGCCGACCTCAACTTTGATTTTTTTATTATCCGGCATAAGGCTGACCGCCTTAACGCGCAGGCGCATATTTTCAGCCTTTTGCTGCTGGAGGCTCTGGTCTGAAATGATGTTAAGCCCGGAGCGGAACACTTGCGAGGGAGTACTGTCGCGGTCAAAGAGCACGCCACAGTAAAGAACCGGCTCGCCGTTCTCATATCGGAAAAATGAGCGGATGCCCTGTTCTGATAATCTTCCGAGCAAAGCGGCCACAGTGTCAGCGGTGACACGATAAGCACCGAGCGACTGTTCGCCCATAACATTGAGCCGGTAAGTTATGCCCTGATCCTTAAGAAGCGTTTCAATAGTAACAGAGCGGTAGGCTTTTTTCTGTGCCGGCATTTGTTTGAGTTTGAACATATCATCCTCGCAGGTAATGACAACCGGAGTTTTGAAGCCTACGTCACGGACATAACCCACAAAAGCAAGCTGTAAATTACCGTTATATCCCAGATAAATACGCACGGAGTCGCCACGATGCACAGGAATTTCAGCCGAGCCGTTCCACTTCATTTTTTTAGGGAGTGTTATTTTGGCTTCGGCTGTGAGCTTCTCAGTGTCGCGTACAATCTCCACCGCCGAGACAAAGCCGATGTCCCAGCAGCGCTCGCCGGTTATCTCAATTTTAGCACACAGCTTAAACATGGGTTAAACGGTATTTAACGGGTGTTTAATAGTCGTATCTGTTTGGTTTCATAGAGCCGTAGCGCACCGGGTTGCGTGCGTCGTCCCCGTCCTCACTCTCATAGAGAGGTAAGTCGGGGGAGGCTTTGCCGGCTTGAATATCGCGAAGCCATTTGATAGCGTCGTTATAGAGACATTCCCGGCGTTCGTGTCCCATATTCTGAGGGAGACGGTGAACCATTAGCCAAAGGGAAATATTTACGGCGCACTGTACGAGCATAGCGTTACGCTCTGAGCCCTCAGAAGCAAATACCCGGGTCATATCGTAGCGATAACGCAGATAAGAACCGATTTGCTCCAGGGCGGCGGCTTCGGCGGTCAGGCGTGTTTCTTCGTTCTGTGTTATCTGCTTGAGCTCGTATTCGTCGCACACGCCCCGGTAGTCGTCAAGAGTCAGGAACATAGGCCGGAAGTTTTGGGCATAGCTTCATAAATTGCAATTTCGCGGGCTTTTTCGGCAGTCAGGCCGGGGAGGCGCTTTTGCCGGATCATTTTTTTAACGCCCTGCATAGATACGCAGACCGGGCGCCCATGAAGCACAAGCACCAGGAATTTTTTACGGTGGAGGTCAGCGGAGCGCTGAGCTTCACGGATCGCGCGTTTTTTGCGCCAGTCGAACAGGAGGGCGCGGAAGTATTCAAATATTACCATGATACATTTTTTGCGTTAGGTCGCAACCCTATTGAAGTGGATGAAACAATTTTCTTTTGTCGGGTATCTCTCTGTAAAATCCATATAGCGCCCTCGTCGGCGTCCGGTGCGTCGTCGTGTCCGCGCATACCCTTTTCAAATGCGAGGGTCTGGTCGATGCCGGCGAGCATATCGGGGTCGTCTCGCTGGCTCTCGTCGTAATAGACGAACCCACGCTCCCACAGTGGCGAAACAGCTTCAACGCGCTGGAACTTGTCAGGCTTTTTGCGCTTGTCGCCGGTCATTGGGAGCTGGTAGCCGCGAAGTTCACCCTCTCGCATAAATTCATCGAGGATGGTGTCCTGCATAAAATTCGCCTCCATGTACCAGCGCACGGCGATACCCTGAGCGCGCGCCCATTCGTAAAGGTCGTAACACCAGCGTACCATTTCGGCAACGGAGCACTGACGGACAAAAGCACGGAGGTGCCAGAGCTGAGTCCCGGCTTTCCCCCAGAGTTTCGCCGCCTTAAAGTCATTTTTGTTTGAGCCTTTGAAACTGGGGTCGATATAAAGCACAATTTCCGAGAACTTAGACCAGGCAGGGCGCTTACCCCAGCGGATCCACTCGTTGCGGAACACTGCACCCTCAATTATCGGGTTATTCATGTATTCTTTTTGAAATGCACGATAACCGGCGACGTCGGCAATTGCCTGCACTTCCTCCGGGGTCCATTTGGCAGCCCAGGAAATATCGCCGTTTTTGTCGTAGATGTTTACACGGGTAACGTGTACGCTCTTAATATCGCACCACTTCGCCAGCACTGAATTTTTGGCAATCATATTACCGACCATAAAGAAGCGGCCGCGCCCACCGTCGAGAGTACCGAACAGAGCCGAGCGCACCCAGTCGAACAGCTTAGAGACACGCGCCGGACTTTCCACCAGTTCGTCGTCGTCGAGGTCGTCAATAACGATGTAATCCGGACGGTGTGAGCGGTAGCGCAGACCACGCGGAGACTGACCGCGACCACGGGCAAAAAATGCGACTTCCGTCTGCGTTACAAATTCTCCCTCCTCCCAGGATCCGGCGTTGTACTGTTCCCCGAAATCGGCAATATAACGCTGGTTGTACTGTAACTCCGCCTGAATGTCACCCAACAGAGTTTTAGCGTTATCCTCAGACTTGCCGACGATGACCATAACGTTAATTTCGCGGCGTTCCTGACACATTAGCCACATAGGGACAAATACGTCCATATTGGTAGACTTAGCCGCACCACGATGCCAGACAAAACCGGCTTTGAGGTTTCGGTTGGCTTTTATCTTATTGGCCGCGTCAATGTGGAATTTAGCGCAAGGGGTAGCTTTCCCGGTTTCGGGGTTAATAGTCCAGTGTGGGAAATAGTAATCAACGAAAGCGGTATAATCAGAGCGCAGCCGGGCAATGCGCGCGAGACGCTGTGCCGGCGATTCTATGATGTTAATGGAAGTGGCAGCCTGCACCGTTTCGCAGTGCTGTTTCCATTCCTCAATCGCTTTTTTTAATTCCGCTTTTGTCATACTTTAGAAAGACTCTTTTAATTTTTCAGAGATGAAAAGGTCGTGATAATGGTTAATGGTTTTGAGCAGTTCCGGGGTGACATTCGGGTCGAAGCTCATACGATATTGCAGCCATTTGCTGAAAGCCATAAATACCTCTATAATGTCAACCACGGAAGTTTTTTTGTCGAGGCGTTCAACAGTGGCGGCAAACTTCACAAGTTTGTCAGCGCTGGCGGCTGTTTTCTCCGGGCTGGGGTCATTTGCCAAATCCTCCAGTAACACATTTATGGAGTTAAAAATTTTATTAACCAGTTCCTGTCTCGTAATGTTGGCGGCGGCTCGTGCCTGTTCCCAGCCACCCTCCGCAACCCATTTTGTGACAGTCTGAGCAGATACGCCGACTTTTTCAGCAATAGACTTCTGAGGCTCCCCCTGCATATATAGGAGGCGCGCGTGTTCGCGTTGCTGTTCGCGTTCCTTTTTGGTTTTAGTTGCCATTCATAATAAACCGAGAATTTAAGTTAACACCCACACTGCGGGGGCGTTTTCGATATTTCGCATTATCGGCGGCACCTCAGCATAGCAGGAGTAAACTCCGCTCTGCGTTCGGTTTGCACGATAATTCACACTGCAAAGTTGGGGTAAAAAAGTGCTATGGTAAAAAAGAGTGTAAAACTTTTACACTCTTTTTGTTAGGGTTGTGAACAATGCTCAACTTTGCACCGCTGAACGACTTAAATACATTCTTTGCATAGCAAAGCGGCAAGCCGATTAGCGGAGTAGAGCAGCCGGTAGCTCATTGGGCTCATTCCCCAAAGGTCGCAGGTTCGAGTCCTGCCTCCGCCACCAAGGTAAAAAAGATTAGGACAACCGCCCCGGGCACAGGGGACACACCCACCACCTCCGGACCAAGCCCCTAAGTGCCCCGGGCATTTTCTTTGCGAGAGTTAATATTTTAAAATACAAAGCGTGGCAAGCACGATAAGTGAAACGAGACAACTACAATGAAAGAAGTAATAATCTCAACTGAGGCAGTAAACAGCTACGGCACGCGTGTGCTGACTTCGGGCATAGACCTGGAGCAGTTCAAGCGCAACCCGGTTTTGCTATGGATGCACCGCCGTGCTTTCGACGGTCAGTCAATGCCTATCGGCAAAATTGACAACCTCAGAGTTGAGGAGGGGAAGCTGATAGGCACCCCGATATTTGACCAAAACGATGAATTTGCCCGGAAGATAGAGAGCAAATGGGAAAGCGGATTTTTGCGCATGGCTTCGGCAGCCCTGGAGCCTACCGAAGTGAACCCAGACCCGGCTTTAGCATTGGAAGGGCAGACACGTGCAACGGTGACACGGTGCAAACTTATCGAGGTTAGCATTGTGGATATTGGCGGCAATGATGAAGCCCTGCAACTCTGTGGAGCAGACGGCAAGCAGTTGAAGCTCGCCGCCGGTGAGGATGCCCCGACACTTCCGCTCTTGAAACTGAACGAACCCAAGCCCGCGCCGGAGAATGAACCCGGCGAGGGGAGGAAATCAATAACAATAATAAAATAATAAAAACAGCGATGAACAAAGACCAGTTAATCCTCTTAGGACTTCCCGAGGATGCGTCCGACGAGCAGGTAACAGCCGCGCTCCAGCTGATGAAAACCAAGGCGGACAGCGCCGAAACTTTGCAGCTTGCGTCCGTAACTCAGTACGTGGATCAGGCTATTGCCGACAGAAAGATTTTAGCGGCGCAGCGTGAACATTACATTAAGCTCGGTAAAGCCGCCGGCGCAGAAATGCTCGCAGACACATTCAAGGCTATGCCCGGACAGCAGAAGCCCACCGACACACTGAACCTGAACAAACAGAGTGCCCCCGGTGCAGGTGAACAGCCTAAGAAATACACCAAGTTAAGCGAAGTGCCGCAGAGCGAACTCATTGCACTCCGCAAAGACCAGCCCGCGGAATATATGCGCCTGTATAAAGAAGAGTACGGCGTAGACTGCCCGCCCCTAAGCGAATAAATAAACCCTATAAACACAATCAACAACAGCAATGAAATCGAAAAGCAATTTTTTTAAGAAGCTGCTCGGCATAGTCAGCTGCATGATTATGGCCGTTGCGTTCAATGCCGCCGCCGGCGCTACCTGTGCTGTGGCAATCGGCTGCGCCCCTGAAACCGGAGCAATCGCCGGCAATGTTCTGGCACTTGCATTAGGTCAGGCAGCCCCCGCGGGTTCATTCCGTGCCGGTGTCCTCAAAGAGATATGGACCGGTGAGCAGATCAAACAGTTCCGCACCGCCCTGGAGTCGTGGGGCTGGCTTGCAAGAATCCGCAGTTATAACCAGTATGTAAATAACGACGTTATCCACTTCGTTGAAATCGGCGGTGACCCCACGGTGCTTGTAAATAATACCACCTACCCAATTCCTGTTACTGCTCTGGAGGATGCGGACAAGCCTGTGAGTCTTGACAAGTTCACAACCGAGGCAACCCCTGTGACCAATGATGAGCTGCACGCTATCAGTTACGACAAAATGGCAAGCGTTCAGGAACGCCACCGCGATGTATTGGTCGAGGCGTTCGGTCAGCGTGCAATACACGCCATTGCCCCGGATGAGAATAAAACCGGCGTGCCTGTGCTTTTCACTACCGGCGAAGCTGTAGAGGGTCGCAAGCTCATGACTTCGGCTGACCTTTTGGCAGTCAAAAGGAGCTTTGACAAAATGGGTATACCCAAGCAGGATCGCGTGCTGGTGCTCTGTTCCGACCATGTGAACGACCTGCTCCAGACAGAGCAGCGTTTCAAAGACCATTACAACATTAACCAGACCGAGGGCAAAATCGGCCGCCTGTATGGTTTTGACATTTACGAATATGACGGCACACCCTATTACAACTCGGCAGGTAAAAAACTTGCATGGGGTGCTGTTCCCGGTGCGACCGACTCGCAGAGCTCCGTTGCGTTCTATGCCGGCAGAATGATGAAAGCCGCAGGCTCAACAACATTCTACTGGAGTAAAGCCGAGAACGACCCTCAGAACCACCGCAACCTCGTTAACTTTGACCAGTACGGCATTTGTCTGCCTTTGTCTGAGACCAATTGTCGTATGGCAATAGTCAGCGCAAAAGCGTAAAAAACCTATGGCTACACTGAAACAAGGAAGCAGAGGCGCGGAGGTAAAAGCCCTGCAACAGCGGTTAAACCTCATACCTGACGGTATTTTCGGACCGTTGACCGAGGAAGCCGTCAAAGAGTTTCAGAAGCGTAAGGGGTTAACGGCTGACGGAATAGCCGGAGCGCAGACACTTGCAGCTATGGGCGCGACACCCGGAAAGCGCAAGGTCGATGAAATCATTCTGCACTATACGGCAACGCCGGAGGGTGAGGAGTTTTCAAATACCCGGATAAAAGCAAGCCATTTGGCGCGTGGCTTTTCTGATATAGGCTACCACTATGTTATCGGACTAAACGGGGAAATCCGCCCCGGGCGGTCCGAGGCAGTGGCCGGAGCGCATTGCACCGGACATAATACGCGGTCAATCGGTGTGTGTTACGTTGGCGGATGTCCGCCACGTAAGACCCCGAATTGGCAAAATATCGGGAAGGACACACGAACCCCGGCACAAGAGGCTACGCTTGTAAAGTTGGTTAAAGAACTTCTCAAGAAATACCCCGGCGCTACTGTTCACGGTCATAACGAATTTGCTAATAAACCGTGCCCCGGCTTCGATGTAAAAAAATGGCTCACAAAAGTGGGTATTAAACAGTAACAATATGAATTGTCGTGCCAGTGAGAGCAGAGCGGAGCTTGCTCCGGCTATGCCGAGCGCAGCCGACAAAGCATTGGAACAATGAATGAGCGGCGAAATAATAACAATCATAGTATCGGCGCTTGTTGCGGCGGTATCTGGTCCCGTAGGGGCATGGGTTGGCCGCAAACTGGAGCGCACTAAATACCGCATTGAACTTAAGACGCTGAGGGCTGAAATGAATAATAAGCTCGCAGAGGTCAAAAGCAATGAGCTTGAAAACGTGCGAAAGGCTGCGGACATACTGATGGAAAGTATTGTGCCGCCGCTCAAAGCCGAAATAACTAACTTACGCAAAGATGTGCAAAGACTCAACAACGCACTGGAGCGCATTTGGGGCTGTCGTCATATTGATAGCTGCCCTGTCAAATTCGAGCTGCTGCTCACACCGAAAGGTCGCGGAGCACACCAGGACGGAAACAACGGAGCATGTGACGACGAGCGCCAAAGGTTGCGAGGTGCACACCCAACACCAAGAGGCGACCCTGACGAGGGAGACCCAAACCCGGGGGCTGACGGTTACGGAGATTGAGGTCTACGACACTGAAAAGCAACCCGACCCGGACACCGGACAAAGACCGTTAAAAGCCAAGATCCGGCAGACCCACGGCGAGGAGCAGCAGAGTAATGAGGCGGCAGATATTACCGCCGAGGAGAAAGCCGAGACCGAAACCGAAGCGGTGCAGACCATTGACGGCGGCACGCTTGACGAAGTGACGGTAACAGCTACCAAAGCCCCGAGCCTGTGGGAACGGTTGAAAGTCGCCACCCTGATATTGGCTGCAGTTCTGATCCTGTCAGTAGCAGGGTGGAAAATATATAATCTAAAACGTAAAAAGATATGAGCAACGAAACAAAAGAAAAGACCACAGCCGAAATCGCAGCGGAAAATCTGGCAACGATTAATGAAGCCGGCGCCGTCACTGCGGAGGAGATGGCACACGTCGCGGCAACCTTAGAGACAGCTTCGGCGAAAAAGTCAGGCAAAGGCAAGAACCAGCCCGAGCCGGAACTGGTCGCAAAACTGAAAGCAGCCCGCGCCAAAGCAAAGGCGGAAACTGACGCCCTTACTGCTGTGGGTAAAGCAGCGTGCCGGCGTCACAGTCTCCCGGCAGTATGGGTGACAGCCGACGGCCAGTGTTTCAAACAGGAAACTGACGCCCGAAACCACGGCAAAAGTCTGGGATTTTCGGCAGTACCCTTAAAAGTGGAAGCGTAATGGCAACAAGTCTGAATATACAGAGACAGAACGGCAATGTCCCCAAGTCTCTGCCCGGTGAGGACCATATAACCGGTTTTGTGGTCTATCTTCCGGCGGCAGATATTCCGGCCGCGTTCAAAACCGACCACGTGCAGCCACTCAGCACCATTGACGCGGCGGAGGCTGCGGGTATTAAGGAGGATGCAGCAAGCTGGGGCGTGCGTGTGCTTCACTATCAGCTCAGCGAACTTTACCGAATTAACCCGGCTGTAAGCCTGTATGTGGCGATCTTCGAGAAGCCGCAGGGTGAGTCCCAGACATTCGCCGAGCTTAAGACAGTGCAGAACTTTGCGGCCGGCCGTATCCGTCAGATCGGCGTATGGTGTGGCGACCGCACCCTTAGCGGTGACGACCTCACGGCCCTGCAGGGTGTCGCGGACGCACTTGCCGGGGAGGAGGCGGAACTGTCTGTCGTGTACGCCCCGAAAGTGGGCACGCTCAACACAATGCCGGTTAACCTTGCGGGTGAGAATAAAAGCCGCGTCAGCGTGGTGATAGGTCAGGCAGGAAGCGGCAAAGGAGCAGACCTGTTTAACGACAAGACCAACACCGGGAAAGCAAGCGTCAGCGGTCTGGGTGTCGTTATGGGCTTGCTTAGCAGCGCAAAGGTTCACCAGTGTATTGCATGGATCAAAGAGTTCCCCACCGGTGTAAGTCTCCCGGCTTTCGGTGACGGTACACTGTTGCGCGATGTGGATAAAGCATTGCTCGAGACACTTGACACGGCGCGTTATCTGTTCTTTATCACTCATACCGGGCAAGCCGGAAGCTATATGAATGACAGCCACACAATGGACTCCGCAATCAGCGACTACGCAGCCATTGAGAGCGTGCGAACTATGGATAAGGCTGTGCGCGGCATACGCACATACGTAAAGCCGGAACTCGGCGGCAACGTATATGTTGACGCTTCCACCGGACAGTTGGCAAGCTATACCGTGGCGCATTTGGAAACTGTGGCAAACCAAGCCCTCGAGGCTATGGAACGAGCCGGGGAACTTAGCGGCTACAAAGTTGAGATAGACCCGGAGCAGGATGTCGCAAGCACCAGCCTGGTAGAGTTCGTAATCAAGAATGTTGCAGTCCCGGTTATGCGACATGTGAGAATTAAAATCGGGTTCGCTAAATCCGTATAACCTAAACACAAAAGGCAAAAGCAATGAACGTAAGCATTAAAAACGGCGTGCCTATGGTTAACGGCATGTTAGTTGCGTGGGCTGATATTGTCGTACTTGTCGGCGGTGTGCCTGTTACCGGCATTACAGGTGTGGAGTATGGCGATGAGCAGGAAATCGTTAACAAGTGGGGCGCAGGGCGTCACCCGGTGGGACGTGCAAAAGGACGTATAACCCCCTCCGCTAAAATTACCCTCTACCACGAGGAAGTTGTGGCGCTTCAATCCCAGAGCGTGAACGGACGACTGCAAGACCTCCCACCCATTGAAATACAGGTGAGTTATTTGCCTGAAAATGGGGTCGTGGTAACTGACAAGATCCGCAACTGCCATATTTCAAGCAATACTCGCAAGTGGAAAGAGGGAGACACCGGGCAGGAGGTAGAACTTCCGCTCGTTCCCTCACATATCGAATGGGGCAAAGCTGCATAATCCCCATTTCGCACCCTTTTAAGGCCGTTAAGGGCTGACCCCCTTAACGGTCACTAATAATCAAACTTAAACAGTTATTCTCTGCTTAGGCAGAGCGATTTAAAATCGATTAAAAAACCATTTAACCCCCGATTAAAAAGCATGGAAAAGGTTAACAACACCCCTAAAGTATTTAACGGCGATTTGACCGAAGCACAGGTTGACGCTTTCAAGGCTCAGCACCGCAAAAGTTTCGCAGTTGAAATTCAGGACGGCGACGAGGTGCATATCGGCTATTTCAAGCGTCCCACTCTGGAGACTCTCAAGGCTGTAACCAAGGTTGCAAAAAGCGACGAAGTGGAAGCCGGTAAAGTGATGTTCGACAACTGCTGGCTGGGCGGTAGTAAGGAACTGCGCACCGATGCGCTGCTCTTCATGGCTGTTCAAAAGAAGTTGGGTGAAGTGCTCAACGGCTTCCAGGGTCTAATAAAAAACTTGTAGAGGCGCACACACTGGCGGAGTCTGACGAGGAGGACGGCTTCGCCAAGGGGTGCGCCCTGATCCGGGCTAACCTGCACATTGATATTGAAAAGATTGAGACGGAGGAGGAATGGGCGCGGCTCTACTGCGAGGCACTATGGCTGGAGCGATGGAGGAACCGGAACCGGGCAGAACTTATCGCGTCATTGTTCGGAGAGAAGCCCTAAAGCCAGGGCAGCGAGCCAGGGCCGTCGCCCTTAACCATGCTCCGAAACCCGCGCCACAGCCAGATGAACAAGCCGATAAAGCCAAGGACTACGAAGAGTTTCCACAGCAGGGCCAAAACTGATATGATTATTTTGGTAAACATGGTCTTGTTACTTTGGTAAGGTGCTACAAATATAGCGAATAAAAACGACATGGCAAGCGTATTTGACTACATTTTTAGGATAGGCGGCAATTTTGTGGCGCAGATAAGCGGCATGAGCGCAGCGGCCGGCGAATTTTCCGCAAGGGCGGAGGTCGCCGAAAGTCGCGGGCGCAGTTTTGCTGCGTCGCTTGCCACGTTCTCATACGCTACGGACATGGCGCGGAACCTAAGCGAGGCAATAGGCGGTCTGAGCAGTGCGGGCATAAAGCTGGACAGCCAGATGCACGATTTAAGCGCTGTTGCTGGCGTTACGGGCGAGGGTCTGAAACAGATCGAGACATTCGCGCGGCAGAGCGCAAAGGCGTTCGGCACTGACGCCGCCGTGGCGGTTGAGGGTTACAAACTGCTGCTCTCGCAGCTGACGCCGGAGCTGGGCAAATACCCGGACGCGCTCAGGGAGATGGGCGACTGCATACAGACGACCAGCAAGCTGATGGGCGGGGACGGCGTGGCGGCGGCTCAGGTGCTTACCACGGCGATGAACCAGTACGGGGTGAGCATGGAGGACCCGACGGCGGCAGCCGGGGAAATGGCGCGCATGATGAACGTAATGGCGGCAGCCGGACAGGCAGGATCGGCGGAACTTCCGGCGATAAGCGCGGCGCTCCAGCAGTGCGGTATGGCTGCCAAGGCTGCAAATGTGAGCTTCGAGGAAACAAACGCCGCAATCCAGGTACTTGACAAGGCGGGCAAAAAAGCCAGCGAGGGAGGTGTCGCATTGCGAAACGTTCTGGGCCAGCTCAGCAAAGGCCGCTTCGTCGAGAAGCAGGCACGGGAGGAGCTTGAAAAGGCCGGCATTGATGTTGTGGCTCTGGGCGACAACTCCAAGAGCCTTAAAGAGCGCCTCGAGATGCTGAAACCGATGCTTAACGACTCCGCGCTGTTGTCAAAATTCTTTGGTGTGGAAAATGCCAACGCCGCCCGTGCCCTTATACAAGGCACCGAAAGCCTGCAAGACTTCACGACCGCCGTAACTGGAACCAACAGCGCGACCGAGCAGGCCGCTATTGTCATGGACAGCTATGCCGAGCGACAGGCACGAGTAAACCAACAATTTGAGGACTTCAAAATTACCATATTCCAAGCCACCGGCGATTTTTCGTTATGGTGCGGTGTCCTGACTTCTGCACTTGTGCCGATTGCTCAACTTGCCCCATTACTTACAGCAGGCTGGAGACTAATGCTGTTAATTAAAAATCTCAAATGGGCAAGTATGTGGAGCAGTGTTGTGGGTTGGGTTCGTGCAGCCGGCGTTAACTTCGCGCTGATGAACGGCACACTCTCAACTACCAACATGGTATCACTGGGCTTTATCGGTAATATGGGACGCGCAACAATAGGGTTAATTCGATTTGCCACCGTAGGAGTTTTTAACGCTCTGAAAGGTCTGGGCGCACTCATATTGTCACTTGTGACGAGTGGCACAGCGTCCGCCACATTCTCCGGCATTGCTTCAACAGCTTTCGGAACTTTTGCCACTACTGCCTCGGCAGCTTGTCGCGCCGTTTCGGTCGCAATTATGAGCATTCCGATTGTTGGCTGGATAGCTGCGGCCATTGCTGCATTGATAGCGATAGGTGCTTACTTCTGGAACACGTCGGCTAAATTCCGGGCAGTGCTCAAAGGGACATGGGCGGCGTTCAAGGCTTGTTTTACCGGTATCGGCGAACTTGCTAAAAACACTTTTGGAGCAATCGGCGACCTGATAAAAGCAGCGTTCAATTTATCCCCCTCCGGAATAGATGCAGCCCTGAAAAAGTTAAAAGCCGGTTTCAGTGACTACGGCAAACAGGTGGGTCAGGCGTTTAATGAGGCTTACAATGCCGAAATGGCAGAGTCCGCCCAAAAAGAGGGCAAAAAGAGTCCCAAAGGAAACAAGCCAACAACCAACGGAAGCGGTGCGACGGTTCCGGGGGTGACTGTTCCGGAAGTCAACCCCACCGGCAACACTCTGAGCGGTGCGAGTGGAACAGGCGGCAAAGGATCCGGCAGTGACGGAGGCGGAAAAATAAGAAACATAACTGTAAATATTGACAAACTTGTCGAGCGCTTCGAGATACACACCGCGACCGTCGGCGAAAGTACCGAAAAGGTCAAGGCTGTTATTTTGGAGACCCTTATGGGAGCGCTAAACGACACACAATTAGCAATGTCATGAGCCTAATTCCACAACCGAGCTTAGGAGGTAAAAAATTACCTGTCAGCATAGATCTTGCAGCTATGAGCTGGGGGCAGCACATGGCTAAAAAACTTATACGCTTCAAGGAACTGGGCGGAAGTCCTGAGCGTGACGGCATAACCGTGCACGAGATTGGGCAGCCTATCACCGACCCGGAATATTGGGAGGGGCGCTGGGTACTCTGCCCCCTCAGACTGGAGCGAGAAAACGGCGTGGGGCTGACATTTGCCGATGCAGTGGCAGCAGCCAGCCGAGAACATAGGATTATAAGCACGGCTCTGACCGGTAGAGACGGCACGGTGAAAGAGTATATAAACGCCGGCGATTGGGCGGTTAATATCGTGCTGGGCTTGCAATGTGTCGAGGGTGGAGAGATAGCCGATAAATGGCCGACCAATGAGGTGCGGGAAGTTCGCAAGCTGTTGGAAGCAAATGAGGCTCTGAGAGTTCACAGCGAATTTTTAGACGCTTTGAATATCGGGCGGCTTGTGATTAGAAGTTATTCCCTCAGCCAAATGACAGAAGCCAATTATCAGGTAGTTGAAATCAGCGCGGTCAGCGATGAAGATTACGAGATATTCAGCACCGATTATGAGCAACCGAAAAAATAACAACAGCGATGAAAGGCATGTTAATTGACAGTATCACCGGCGACCTGCTGACCGAACACGGCCGCATAGCGATTGGAGACACCGAGGGGCAAACCGCCGAGGCGGTTGTCACCACCATGCGCGGAGACATTAAGGAGCACCCCCTTTTAGGCGGTGAAGCCGGCAGACTTCGCGCCGGTCAGCCCGATGTAATGTGGCCCGGTGAGGTTCGCCAGATGTTACGCGGTTGCGGGGTCGATTGTGAGCGTGTAGTAATGGAGACTGACGGAACTATCAGCATAGAACGATGAGAACGACAGCGAAAGAGAGGCAAACACTGCTTGATATTGCCCTGCAAACGGGCGGACACATTGAAACGGTGCTCGCACTGGCAGAGGCTAACGGTATGAGCATAACCGACCGGCTGGAGGATGGGAGTGTGCTGATAGTTCCGGTACCGGTGGAGGGTGGAGACACCCGAACCGTTGAACTTTACAAGGCGCACAAGGTGGAGCCGGCAACCGAAATAAGCCCGGAAGATATGGCGGCTTGCCCTTACGGCGGTATTGGCTTTATGGGCATTGAAATAGATTTTATCGTGAGTTAAACAGCATTTCTCTGCTTAGGCAGAGCGATTAAAAATCGATTAAACAGCTATTAAATGAGTAGTAAAATGGCACGCAATATTAACGAAATTAAAACAGAGATCGCACGCGAGTTTATGCGCAATGAGTCTGCGGCGGAACTGTACGGGTTTACCCCGGGCTCAGAGTTCGGCGACATATTCGGTGCGGCAAGTGTTGAAAATATTTTGCTTTATGTCTGGGCGGTCTGTGCCTGGAGCGTCGAGCAGCTTGTAAGCAGGCACAAAGCGGAGGTAACGGCGGAACTGGAGGAACTTATAGCCCACCGCCCGAAATGGTACCGCGATAAGGTGCTCCGCTTCATGGCAGGCCACGAGCTTGAACAGGACAGCGACACATACGACACTACCGGAATGACTGAGGGGGATATAGCGGCGGCGTGTGTCGTAAAACATGCGGTCGCTATGGAGAGCAAGGATGCCAGTCTGCTGACAATAAAAGTAGCCGGAGAGAGTGGCGGAGTGCGCAAACCGATAACAGCGGAACAGGAAAAGCAGCTGAAAGCCTATATAAACGAGATTAAGGATGCCGGCGTGCGCACCGCACTTGTGAATATGGAGGCGGATACATTCGACTGTACTGTGGATATCTACTACAATGCTATGCTGGATCCTGCCGTTGTTCAAACCGCATGCCGTGATGTGATCTGCGATTATATTGAGAATTTGCCTTTTAACGGCGAATATACGAATATGGCCCTCGTTGACCGCCTGCAAGAGGTAGAGGGGGTGAAAATAGTGGAGTTGCGGGGTAGCACCGCGCAGGCCGTAAACGAGAGTACAACGACACAGATTAACGCGCGTCTGACCCCCGCAGCGGGCTATTTCAGACCAGGGGCGATAACTGTAAACATGAAAGCGTATGACGAACAAGGCTGACAGAACCTATAACGTAAATATCAAGCGGCTGGCGCTGCTGACATTGCCGACGTGGCTACGGCGCCCGCTTTCCGGGGCTCTGATATATGCCGGGGTCAGCCCGCTGGGGCGTTTGCTCCAGGAGCTGCGCGCATACAGGAGCGCAACAAGCTACCGGCTGAGACATAACGGGCAGGTGTGCAAGCTGTGCGGGGCACTTAATGATGAGTTTGACCCGGGACTGCGCCGCATAGAGATAGAGGACAGCGACAGTGTCGGAAACCGGGAAGCTGCGGCGGTATGGCTTCGCGATATGGACCGGTGGGTGATGGTGCCGCGGCGAGGCGCGGGCGCGGTGAGCATACACCGGGAGGGATTCAACGGCACGAGCGGTTATGACTTCTGGGTGACGGTGCCGGAGGAACTGTGGACGGCCGAGACGGAAACGAGACTACGGGCAATATTGAACATGTATAAACTGGCGGGCAAACGCTACGCTATAAACCATAAATGACAATGGACAAAATATTAGGTAATTTTCTGACACAGGCAAACAAAGATTTTCCTCTGGACTGCGAGACGCTGGACTATCTGCAAAAACTGGTGGCACTTGCAGCCATTGCCGGCAACATAGGAGGCGACCGTGTGGTTCTCTGGGGTTGCGAGCCCAACAGCGAGGGGACCCGCAGGGGGGCTGGCTATGTATTCGTAAGGACCAAGAACGCGCCGGAGGGTGAGGTTCTGCCCTGGGATGGCGGACCGACCACAAGCGGCATGTATGTGAAACAAGAAGCAATCCCGGTAAGTGCCAATAATACGGACTACCCGAAAGCCTACACGCGCCGGAGTCTTGCGCCCGGCATAGGAGAGGAAAACTACACCTGGGAGAGCTTCACAGACATTAAGAGCATAAAGGGACTGATGGACGAGAACCGGTCGCTCCGCAATGAGCTGGCGGCCGTTCAGCCGGCACCGTTGGGGATAGTCCAGATGTGGGCCGGTTCCCGGGTGCCACAAGGCTATGTGCTATGTGACGGACAGCCATTAAGGAAGTCCGATCATCCGGAGCTGTTCAATGCCATTGGCTCGACATTCAACACTGCGGTAAACGCGAACGGCGTAAGGTACACGACCCAGGATGGTTATTTCAGGGTACCTGACCTGAGGGGACGTTTCGTTGTCGGTCTCCATGACAGTGACCGGGACTATGAGAGCCCGGGACCGGCGGCGGACTGAAGAAAGTGACGCTCACGGAGGAGACAATACCCCGTCACAGCCATGAGGAGATGCTGTGGAAAGGGGGAAGCGGAGACTGGAAAGGGCACGGCAGCAATTCCTGGCCTAATGCCACAACAATATTCGAGTGTTCACCTCATGGGATAAACACACTGGACTATGGCAAGGGTGAAGCTCACGAGAACCGCCCCCCATATTATGTGCTGGCATACATAATGCGCGTTAAGTAGACATAAATAAATACCCGAGATTATGGCAATAAGGACAATAGCACAGCTAAAAGCGTGGTTCCGTCGTGGGAAGTACCCGACGGAGGAGCAGTTCGCCGACTGGCTCGATAGCTACGTGCACAAGGAGGAAAGCATTATCCCCGTAATACAGGTGGAGGGGCTAGCGGAGCAGCTCAACAGCAAGTATGTCGCTTCGGAAGGGCATGAGCTGGAACGGCAACACATTGAACTAAAGGGAGATTATGAGACGCACAAGAAGACATCGGATGAGCGTTTTGACAATATATCCGGGTGTATCGAGGATCTGGAGACCGAGAATGAGAGGCAACAAACGGAGATTGATTCACTGAATGCCGAAGTTGAGGTCATCCATACGAAGGACTCGTCACAGGACAAAGAGATCTCAGCACTGCATGATACGGACAGGGACCAGCAGATGAGCATTGACTCGCTCGATGGAAGGGCAGACACTTTGGAGCTGGGTATACGTATGCATGTCTCGGACACCGATAATCCACACCGTGTCAACAAATCGCAAGTCGGGCTCGGCAATGTCCCGAATGTTGCGACAAATGACCAGACACCCACCTACACGGTGGCACCGTCTCTGACAGACCTGTCAAGCGGAGAGAAGCTGTCATCTGCTTTCGGTAAACTCATGAAGGCGGTGTCATCGCTAATCTCACATATCAGCAGCAGGGACAATCCGCATCAGGTGACTGCCACACAGGTAGGAGCATCGCCATCTGGACATAACCATGACTCCACCTACCAGCCTAAAGGTAATTACGCGCCGGCAACACACACGCATACGGCGGCACAGGTGAATGAGGACGCGTCACACAGGTTTGTGACGGATGCCGAGAAGTCTGCATGGAACAGTAAGGCAGGTGGCAGCCACAACCATGACTCCACCTATCAGCCTAAAGGCAATTACGCGCCGGCAACGCACACGCATACGGCAGCACAGGTGACTGGGGACGCGTCACACAGGTTTGTGACGGATGCCGAGAAGTCTACATGGAACAGCAAGGCTGATGGCAGCCACAACCATGATTCCACCTATCAGCCTAAAGGTAATTACGCGCCGGCAACGCACACGCATACGGCAGCACAGGTGACTGGGGACGCGTCACACAGGTTTGTGACGGATGCCGAGAAGTCTACATGGAACAGCAAGGCTGATGGCAGCCACAACCATGATTCTGTCTATCAGCCTAAGGGGGACTATCTGCTCTCATCCCAGCTCCAGGACCTCAAAGGAGACAAGGGTGATAAAGGAGACAAGGGGGCTGTGTTCACACCTGTGGTGGACTCGTCCGGCAATCTGACATGGAGCAACAACGGTGGACTCACAAACCCCGCGGCTGTTAATATAAGGGGGCCCAAAGGTAGTGACGCCACAGTGACAAAGGCGGCAATTGAGGCGGTCCTGACGGGAGTGATAAACAGCCATAAACACGAGGCTCTATCAAAACAGCTTGTTGAAAACGGCTATTACAGATTTCATGACGGATTTTTAATACAGTGGGGGCACCCGTCTGATAATCAGGATGCCTATGGTGTACAGACCATATATTTCCCACACTCATTTGTCGACACCTCTTATTCAATACTGACCACTGCTGACAGTTCATATCAGACATATTATGTCGGCAGAACCATATGCAACAAATCAGCAGGCAGTTTTAAAGTGTCAGCCAACCAAAAAAACAAGGAAAGGTTCTTTTGGATAGCTGTCGGCAAAGGTTAATAACAGACATATTACAAAAAATGGAAGTTACAAAAAATGGAAGGCGACAATATGTATTGGAGGGATGGCTTCTATAGCAAACCGGTTGATGGAGGTGTAGAGATCTCCATGGAGTATTACAAAGAATTGTTGGAAGGGCAGGATGGAGGGCTGTTAATTTTGGAGGATGAGACAGGGATCCCTGTCCTCAGGATGTATGAGCCGTCTATCGAAGAACTCAGGATTATCAAACTCCAAGAGCTGGAGGAGTACGACCGCTCTTCGGCTGTAAACACGATCAGCATCGGAGGTGTCTCCGGATGGCTTGACAAGGCTACGCGTGTGGGGCTGATGAACTCCATATCGGTGGAGCAGGAAAGCGGCAGGACCGAGACGAGCATATGGCTCGGCGATCACCGTTTTATCATGCCGATTACAGAGGCTGTAGGAATCCTGAGACAGATTGAGATCTATACTGTAGACTGCAACAATGTCACACGTGAGCATGCAGCAGCGATAAGGGGGCTCCGGTCCAAGGAGGATATAGAGGCGTACGATTTCAAGACAGGCTATCCTGATAGGCCATGTTTCACTGTATGAAAACTTAATATGGTCAAACAGATTTTGTAAATGGATAGGATCTACAAATGCGCGCCGCTTCCCTTCATGGGGCAGAAGCGCTATTTCCTCCGGACCTTTATCGAGGTGCTGGAGCAGGCAGTAGGTGAGATTGATACGGTGGTGGACCTTTTCGGCGGCTCCGGGCTGCTGTCGCACACGGCAAAAAGGGTGCTCCCGGGGTGCCGGGTGGTGTACAACGACTTCGACCGCTATGTCGACAGACTGGTGGCCGTGGAGCAGACCAATGGAATTTTAAGGGCAATTAAAGAGTGTTTAACTGGTGTTGAACCCAACAAGCGCCTCTCAGACCGGCAGTGCGCCGACGTCCTGGATATAGTGCACGACCATGAGAAACAAAATGGCTATGCCGATATTCTTACAATAGGTCGCTCCTTGCTTTTCTCCGGCAAGTGGGCCAAGAGCCTGGACGAACTGCGCAGACACACGATGTATAACCGCGTCCACAGCGGTGACTACCGCACTGACGGCTATCTGGACGGACTGGAAGTCGTGCATCTTGATTACCAGGATCTGTTTGACCTGCACCGTGACAATCCACGTGTGTTGTTCCTCATGGACCCGCCGTATCTTACGACAGAGTGCGGAATGTATGAGAATTATTGGAAGCTGACCGACTATCTGAACGTGTTGCGGCTGCTTAAAGGTACGAAATACGTTTATTTCACAAGCGACAAGTCGCAGATTGTCGAGCTCTGCCAATGGCTCGCTGATGAGTACCGGGAAGCGGCACCAATGTGGGGCGCGGAAATACGCCAGCGCACAAACACGCTGAACTATCAAGCTAAATTTAACGATATGATGATAACGCGACTCTGACTCGCCTACAAAGCGGAGGCATAGAAAAAGCCCCCGGCTTAGTTTGCAGTATCCTACCACATACAAACACAATGCACCGAAGCACATAAGCCGGGGGCTAAAAGCCTTTGACTCGTGCTTCGGTGCTTCTGCTGATATGTGGTAGGAGTTGCAAAATTACGAAAAAAATGCTGAATGACAGTGTACGAAGCATTAAAATTATGCGGTGGAGTAATTGAAAAGCTGGAGGACGCCGGAGCAAAGCCGAGCGATCACAAATATGTAAGACTGTTTGAGGACTACCAGAATGCGCGGAAACGAGGCGAAAAGGTCAGTTATATTGTCGCAATCTTGGCCGAGCGTTACAACGTCAGCGAGCGCAATATTTATGACATAGTGAAGCGTCTGGGGGCGACTGCAAAAGCGTTTCACTACGAACGGCCGAAGATATGCCACAGAACTCACAGAAATGGACTATATTCGCATTGAATGACACCAAACAAGTATTACGCCATGCTCGGCAAGATATTGCAGCACGGCAAACGACAGAGCAATAAAAAAGGTGACATAATGTATTTGCTCAATGAGCAGCTGCATTTAACGCCTTGTGACCTGCTGGAGATTTTCGAGGGACACAACATCGCGCGCAAGAAGCTGCGCAATGAATTAACCCTGTTTATGGCTGGATAAAGAGACCTGACCAAGTACAGAGAAGCCGGGATAAACTGGTGGGATTATTGCGGGCAAATCCTCATTAACAGTTATCCGACCTATTTTGAGAAACTGCCGGCTTTGATTGAGCAAATCAACTGGGAAAAACGGAGCAGCAAAAACTATGTGCTGTTCCTAGGAGCAACAGGAGCGGAAACCAACCAAGCTCCTTGCTTAAGCCTCATTCAATTCCAGCTCGATGATGGAGAACTCGTTTTGTCAGCCTATCAGAGAAGCAGTGACGCAAACTTAGGTTTGCCAGCTGACATTTACCATTTATATTTGATAGCGCGACAAATCGAAGCGCCGTTAAAGTCTATAACGCTGAATCTGGGAAATGTTCACATTTATGCCAACAACATAGAAAGAACGCGCGAACTCTTGGCCGGAAATGAAACTGCAAGGTTTGATCTGAACGTGTGAAAGCAAGTGCAAACGAGATCAATTTAACTACTTCAAAGTTACAAAAATCTGCTGACTTGACCAAATAAAAGGCATGAAAATAACGCTGATTTTAAGCCAATTTCAAAGGCTTTTAATCAGCGTTTAATTGGTGTTTAAGCGGTCGAATGAGTCAGAGAAAAAAGGAAGCGAAAAAAGAGAAGTTTTGCTCGTTTCGTTTTAGAAAGTTGCACGTTTCGTTTTGGCGATTATAAGAGCACGCAAGATTCCTCCTTGGGAAAGCTCATGCATACGCCGACACCGATTTCAGGCGCGAGGCTGTACGTCTCATCGGAGAGCGTGAGGCTGTCAGACTGACAATGGAAGAAGGCTACCCATTGTGGGACGAGGATCGTGCATTCATCCTAGCTATATTTGAAGATACCAAGGGTTAGACCCAAGAGAGGGCAATCCTCCGGCAAGAGAGCCGGTTAAAGCCGAAAGGCACAACACTACCCCCCGGCGTCGCCAAATGCGCCGGGGTATTCGGAAGGATAGTTCAGTTGGCAGAACAAACGGCGGTAACCAATCCGACTGTATCGTCCTCGGTTCGAGTCCGAGTCCTTCCACAAATTTCAGAAAAACTATGAAACGATATTCAGAGGAGAGAACCGAAGCCGCAGTCAGGCTGCTCATTGAGAACTTGACTCAGAACCTCAACCACTCAGGGATTATCCTCGATGAGTTCGAGGCGACCCATAACGACCGGGAGTGCGATGAATCCAAGCAGTACGCCGCCCTTGTTGCCGGGCACTTCGCTCTGAAAGATGCCGTTGACAAGATTAATAACGAACTAAATAAAAAGTGAGACTATGACTAAGAGATTTTATAGTCAGGAGAAAGAAGCCGAGTATTACAACAGCCTCAGCAAAAAGGAGAATCATACCCCTCAAACGGAAATTCTTTCAGGGGAGATCCGAGCAGAAGAGGTGCGAGACCGTTTGCGATCACTGAGTGAAAGCTACGGTAAGAGCCGAAGTCAACAATCCCCGCTATGCCGTCGATATCTAACTGGAATTGCACAGTTATCGCGGATATTTGCAATGCTGCAAACCGAAGAAGAAGCGCGTCAGGATGGGCGACCCATTTCTTTGCCTCACGCCTCGACGGAGGTAGAGCAATATATTTCAGAATGTCTGAGAGGTTTGTTGTCAGGAAGTCTCGGTACCAGTCAAATCCCTTCTCTTTTAAGAGCGTATGGAGTTGTGACACCTCTTCCTGACGGAAAGAACAGCGTATCTCCGTTTCAGATACATCTGATCTTACAAGATAGTTTTCAAGGCTCATGGCTTTGCGGTCTTTTTGATATGATGTTTGGATGTCGGCCGGACGTGGCATCCAAGTCGGTTATTTACTAACAGTCTACAAAGATAGCGATAAAACTCAATAAGCGAGAACAATGAAGAAAAATATTGCAGTTTCCAAGGAAGTGCGGGATAGGATCGCCAAGGTCTTCAAGGTGAGCGACCGCCATGTGTTCAACGCGCTCAACCTCGAATATCCCGAAACGGCTGTCGTCAAGCGTATCCGAATCGCTGCCAGGCAGAACGGAGGGGTGACAATGGCCACCGTACCCGCAGGAGAAGCCATCTTCTTCGCAGACGGCACCATGAGGGCCGACTTCGACAACGGGGCTATCTGCGAATTCTACCGCGCGGACGGTACAGGACACATCTTCTACAAAGGACAGGAGGTGGCAATCTATGATAATGTAACAGTCCCCATGATCTTTGAAATTAAGGAACAGGCAGCAGCCTTGAGATAATGGTATGGAATATTACAACGGCAGACTTTGCATATCGACCCGCGAGTTATTCGACGGCGGCATCGTTACGGAATCCAATTATCGAAATTGGACAAACCGCGACCGTGTCGAGGTTGTACGTCGCGGAGGCGGAGCAAGGGGAAGCTATGCTCTCATTGCCGTTGACAGCTTACCCCAACGCTACAAAGACAAGGTCGAGGAGACTTTCCCCGGCGGCGCACAGGCTCGTCTTGAGGGCTGGGTCAGGAGCAACTACGAGGTCGACCAACAGGCTGCGGTCTTCTTCTTCGCCAAAGAGAAGTGCGGCGTGGCACTCCCACGCGAGAAGGCACAGGAATATATCACCAATGCCTCGGTTCTCAATACCTGCATCAGGCTCTATGAGAGAGCGTCCACCGCTCAGAGACTGTTCGGAGGCAAGTATGACTGGGACATGATGGCGGCCACCATCGAGGTTCTGCGCAAGCATTTCGGCCATACCCTTCCGGCATCGACCCTGCGGTTCCGCAAGAAGGTGAACGAGTACAAGACCAACGGATATGCCTGTCTCATAAGCGGCAGGTTCGGCAATCAGTGCGCCCGGAAGGTTGATTACAAGACCGAGCGTCTGATCCTCGGCATCGCCATACAGCCAAACAAACCTTGGAACACCAACGTCCTCGAACTCTACAACTCCTTTGTAACAGGAGAATTTGATGTTTTTGACCCGGAAACGGGCGAACTCTTCAACCCGGACGATTTCACCGACAAGAACGGCGAGCCGATGGTACTGAGCGAGGCAACCATCTGCAACTACCTTAACAAGCCCAAAAACAAGATTCTTATTGACAAGGCATTAATGAGTTATACCGCATTCTCCCACGAGATCGCACCGCATATGCACCGTCATCACGGCGAGTTCTCATTGTCAAAAGTCTCGTTTGATGACCGAGACCTTCCGCGTAAGCTCAAGGACAGCAGGATTCGACCGAAGGCATATTACGCTTACGACGTGACAAGCGGCTGCTGTATCGGCTACGCCTACAACCGAGCCAAGAACATTGACCTCGTGGTGGATATGTTCCGGAATATGTTCAGGCTGCTTGACCGCCAAGGCTGGGGTTGCCCTGCCGAGGTCGAGGTCGAGAACCACCTTATGAGCCAATGGCGAGACTCCTTTCTCCGTGCCGGTGTCATGTTCCCTTTCGTAAGGTTCTGCGCTCCGATGAACTCTAAAGAAAAATATGCTGAAAGTGCCAACGGTGTTAAAAAACGTACTATCGAACATCGTAATCATATTGGAATTGGTAGGTTCTATGCAAAGAGAAGACAATATAGAACTGAAAGTATAAAAGTGTTCGACGAGTTCAACAACACTTATGAAGATAAGGAGTACTACACTTGGGATGAACTGATCGCTGACGATATGCGTGACATCTATGAATACAACCATGCCCTGCACCCCAATCAGAAAAAGTACAAGGGCATGACGAGATGGGACGTGCTTGTAGCCAACATCAACCCGACACTGCAGCCCCTCGACAAAGCGACCATCGCCCGGTATGTCGGCGAAAGAGTCAGCACCACAATCCGTCGAAACTCATACTGCAGGGTGACCGGAGTGGACTGGTGGCTGAGCAAGACGGAGGTCATCGAGCTGCTTGCCCCGAATGACTACAAGGTCGAGGCTTACTACCTAACCAACGAGGAGGGCAAGATCACCGACATGTTCATCTACCAAGGTGATATGTATATCGACCGGCTTGAGAATATCGGGACCTACAACACCGCTCGTGCCGAGCAGACCGAGGAGGACGAGAGAGTCTTCACAGAGCAGCGCAAAAAGATCAGCCACTTCAACAAATATGTCGAAGAGAACGCCATCGGGCGTGTGGGCGTAATAGAGCGCGACACACGGCCTCAGACAGTCGAGGTGGAGGAAGTTGTCGTCCCGGATCCGGAAACGCGAGAAACGCAAGAATACAGTCTCAGTGAAGACTACGCCGCACGAGCCTTGCAAGACTTATAGAACGAAATTATAATACTGTTAGAATATGATTACAACAGAAATAAAAAATAAAATTCTCGCCGCGATCAAGGCGAACCGCGCCAACTATCCGAGCGACGCGAAACACGCCGCATCCCTGGGCGTCACGACCTCGGTCTACAGCGCGGTCAAGAACGGCCAGACCGACCGGGTTCTGAGCGATGCCAACTGGATAAGCATCGCGCGTAAGCTCGGAGTCAGCCTACGAGGAGAAATCGAATGGAAGGCCGCCAAGACCCCGACCTTCATGTTCATCACGGCGCAGCTTGAGGCCTGTCAATCGAGCTGCATCAGCGCAATCCTCTGCGACCTGCCCAATATCGGCAAGACATTCACCGCCCGGCACTATGTCAAGACGCACCCCAATGTCATCTATATCGATTGCTCGCAGGTGAAGACCAAGCTCAAGCTTGTGCGAAAGATTGCCGCAGAGTTCGGCGTGGACAGCAAAGGCCGGTACTCGGATGTGTATGAAGACCTTGTTTACTACCTTGGCTCCATCGACAGCCCACTCATCATTCTCGACGAGGCCGGAGACCTTCAGTATGAAGCCTTCCTTGAGTTGAAAGCCCTATGGAACGCCACCGAGCGTTGCTGCGCTTGGTATATGATGGGGGCCGACGGTCTCAAGGAGAAGATCAACCGCTCCATCGAATGCAAGAAGGTGGGCTACACCGAGATGCTCAGTCGCTACGGTGACCGCTACAGCAAGGTTACGCCGGACGACAGCAAAGAGCGCACCAGGTTCCTCATCGAACAGGCGCGGATCGTTGCCAAGCTCAACGCGCCGGAAGGCATCGATGCCGGGGAGATTGCCCGGAAGACCGGCGGCGGACTTCGCCGAGTCTACACTGAAATCGAAAAACTTAAAAGGCAATGATATGGCAGGCAAGATAACAGTAGTATTTCAGAACGGTCGTCGCCGAGTGCTTAAAACCCCTGAAGAATTCTATAAAATAGATAAGAATCGTAAAGCCATGTTTGTAATGAACAATCTTAGAAACTGTTTAAAATTAGAATTGAAAAAATGTTATAGGGCATAACAAACCCTCAGCCAAAGTGTTGAAGGAGAAAATCATTGTTCATATGCATAGAATCAATCTCTATCAGACACTTTTGACCGAGGGTCAATGGTCTTATATAAACGAAGTATTCTTCGAAAATGATTGTCGCAAACGTAAAAATTCACTACGGAGCCTATTCGAAGCGGTATTATACCTACTGGTCACAGGATGTCAGTGGAGGATGCTTCCACACGATTATCCCAAGTGGCAATTGGTGTACTATTACTTCCGAAAGTGGTCCAAAGAAGGTAGAATCGAACATTTGCTCAACAAACTTGTACGAAAGGTGAGGAAGAAACGAAATCAATCAGAAAGTCCCTCTGTAGGAGCATTGGACGCACAAAGCGTTAAATGGGGCAACCGTAAGAGTGACAATGGATTTGACGCAAACAAGAAAGTCAAGGGCATCAAACGTAACATAGTGGTTGACCGCAATGGCTTTATTCTTGCCCGGACAGTATGCAGTGCATCGGTTCATGATTCCCATCAGGCTCACCCATTGTGTAATGCAGCAGACAGAGAGTGGGAACGGCTTGAAAAGGTTCTTGTTGACCGGGGTTACCGAGGGGAGATTGCTAAAGATATTGAAAAAGATTTTGCAATCAGCCTTGAGGTTTCCAATACTCCAAACGGGACTAAGGGATTCATACCGAAACCTCTCAGATGGGTGGTCGAGAGAACTTTCTCATGGCTTGATTGGTTCCGTCGCCTTTCACGCAATTATGAAGAATCAACAGAGGTCGCTGAAGAAATGATTGATTTGGCTGCCATAAAAATTTTATTGAATCAAATTTAAACAGTTTCTTAGAGTTTTTGAAGGCTATTCTGACGGAGAAGTAGATGAAGCCGGCGATTTCGGTATATTTGGAACAATACATGGCATAGCACTTCCCTTTGAAAGAATGTTGGGATGGTGTTATGAAAGCACTGGCAGTAAATCCAAAAAGAAAAAATAACTATGACCAAGCGAGCATACAGTCCGAAAGAGGTTCTTGCCAAGACCTACAAAACCTTGCCGTGGGGTGAGCGGTGGAGCCGACCTTTCGGCTTCCCGACTGTCAACGAGGCATGGTTCATCTGGGGAGACACCGGTTCCGGCAAGAGCAGCTTTGTGATGCAACTCGCAAAGGAACTCTGCAACTACGGCATGACACTCTACTGCTCCTATGAGGAAGGGGTGGGCCAATCGTTCAAGGAGCGCATCGAACGATTCAAGATGGGCGAAGTGCAAGGCCGGTTCCGGGTTGTAACGAGCGACGCCTACGATGAGCTTGTAGAGCGTCTCTCCAAGCCCAAGAGCCCGCACTTCGTAATTGTCGATAGCTTTCAAGTATCCGGATGGACTTACGAACAGGCAAAGCAGCTTATAGACCGCTTCCCGGCAAAGAGCTTCATCTTTATCTCACAGGAACATAAAGGTCAGCCGATGGGTAAACCAGCCATCAGACTCCGCTACATCGCCGGTATCAAAGTCCGGGTAGCAGGCTACAAGGCATTTTGCAAAGGACGCTTCACCGAAGATCCCGGCAGCTGCTATGTAGTGTGGGAAGAAGGTGTTTTAAGAACCTCAAACAATATCGGATAAATGAGCACGAAAAGAGGTTGCCTTTGTAATATGGAATGAAGGAGTGCTCAGGGCATCAAACGATAATATTCAGACAAATCATAGTGAAACCAATCAAACATCAACAGACATGAGATTAGTACAGAAAGGAAGTGAAGGCGGGGACTGCACCGCGCCTTATGTTGTCAAGCTCGACAGGGCATACACCGCAGGAGAGCTTATCGCGGAGATCCTGGCGACCCGTCCGGGGGAATGGGGCACCATCATAGTGTGGTGTGGATCCATGAAAGAGAGTGTGGACTACAGGGACGGCAAGACTGACGGGACCATACCGGAACTCCTGGGCTCAATGCCGGTCACTGGTGCCAGGGCGTCGGGCGGATGGTCAAGGATGGACTATGACATAGCCGTATCGGAGCCGGCTATTGACGGCGGTCTTGCCGCGGGTCACATCCTTCCGGCATTCAGGAGTGACGGGTCCGGCATCGTACGCCAGGGCGGCATAGACTGGGAGCAGCGCACATACGAGACAGCCAGCAGGATCATGGCTGCGATGGTATCCAGCACGGAGAGGAGCATGGGCTTCAGGGCGGTAGCCGAGATGGCGAAAGAAAAGGGATTCAAGACGGATGCCGGCTGTGATGTGACTGATATTGAGCTCATGGCGGCCTCGTCCATTGAGCATGCCAGGGCACTGATAGCCGTGCTGAGAAGTGAGGGCGCTGACAACGATGAGCCATGAGCGTCAGAAGACAGGTCATAGAGGTCTCGCCCGGGACCATGGTGAGCAGGGAGGCATTCGCGGTCGGACCGATGGAATGCCCCTGCTGCAAGGGGCGCGGAGGGTCAGGCAACCCCTTCAAGCCGGAGAGGGAATCCTGGGAGGAGTGCGGGCAATGCGCAGGGACCGGCGAGGTCATCGCCTTGGTGACGATAGATTGGAAACCGAATAAAGAATAAAAATATGGAAAATCTTAATGTGAAACAACTCGTCGAGCTGGAAGAAGTGGCTGCTGCTACTCAGGCCCAATTACAACAAGCTTCAAATACCATAGCCAAGGTCTATCCTAATAGGGAAGCCTCTCTGGTAAAAACAAAAATAGAAGAAGCCATGATGTGGCTGGATAAATATCAAGCCGGAGTGTGTATCGATTTGGCAAATAAAACTTGTCGATGACATGGCACAGCAGGTTACCAACTTCGGGCGGTTCTACTCCGCCTTCCGCAAGCTCATCATCCGCGGAGATCCGGAGGAGACGAGACGCGTGCTCGTGTCGCAGTACACCGGCGGCCGCACCGACTCCCTCAGGGGGATGACCCTGAAAGAATACACCGACCTCTGCACCGCCATCGAGGAGATGAACGGCACGAGGGATGAGCTCAGGCGTCGCCGGAGCACCGCCCTCAAGCTTATGCAGGAGCTCGGTGTCGACACAACTGACTGGGCACAGATAGATGACTTCTGCCGCCATCCGAGGATCGCCGGCAAACACTTCGGCAGGCTCTCCACCGATGAGCTCAAGGAGCTCGCCACCAGGCTCCGCACCATAAGGCGCAAGGGGTGGCAGCGAGCGGAGACCGGAGCCGGGGCGGATGAGACATCAAAACCAGGACTGTTATTATTAACCATGCCCGCAAAGGGCACAAAACCGAACTGACATGACAGAACAAGTTGAAATGACCGCAGAGGAGCGGAAAGATTATGAGGCCTTCAAGGCAGAACGGGAGAGGAGGCGCGCCGCCGAGCAACGCAAGGAGCAACGCAGGCAGTACGCCGACATGGTGGATGACGAGATCGCCACCACAATCCCTCAGCTCAGGTGTCTGAGCGAGCAGATCAAGCTGGTGAAGGAAACCATCTTCGGTAACTTCGAGGCCATCCTCAGGATGAAGACCGAGATCACAGGTGTGGCGCGCAATGACCAGAACAGCCACACGTTCACCAACTCCGACGGCACCCTGCGGGTCGTCCTCGGAGTGAACACCATCGACGGTTACCGTGACACGGTGGAGGACGGCATAGCCATGGTCAAGGGCTATATCGAGAGCCTTGCCAAGGATGACGCCACCAAAGCCCTCGTTAACGCTGTGCTCCGGCTGTTGAGCCGCGACGGCCAGGGGAACATCAAGGCGAGCCGTGTGCTCCAGCTGCGCAAGATGGCGGAGGACAGCGGCGACGAGCGGTTCCTTGAGGGCGTGAGGATCATCGAGGAGGCCTACCAGCCCACAGTCAGCAAGAAGTTCATCCGCGCCCAATATAAGGATGACAAGGGCGCATGGCGTTACATCCCCTTGGGGATGACTGATGTCGACTGAGATCCTGACCGGCAATGATGTGCCGGCAACTGGACTGAAGGGCCGCGAATGAAAATATTCGCGGCCCTTTGCTTGATAAATAACAGGAAAACAGCTACCTTTGCATAAGGTAGAAAAAGATTGTTTCATGGCAAGGGGGAGAGACAAGGAACTTATAAGGCTCCGTGACGAGGCGTTGTGCCGCCGTTACTATTACTGGACCGAGAGGCAGCGTCTGCGCTTCGATGACGCGCTGCGCATACTTTCGGAACGAGAGTTCTTCATATCGGAGGACCGCATAATGGCCATCATCCGACGGATGGTCAACGAGGGGAAGGACCGGGACCTGCGCCCGCTCCCCAAGGTCAGGATGCCGAGGCTGACCTCTGACCAGCTGTCGCTGTTTCCGGAGCTGTGAGAGTAGCCCAGGACACACGCATCCCCCGTGCCTACCAGGGCACGGGGGATGATATTTAATAGACAGGATCACCGTTTCTCCACGAGTCTGAATGAGAAGGTTGTCTCATATACCTTGATCAATCCGGGGATGGTGTATCCTGAACTCCTGATACGGGTCAGCGGAGTTGCATTACCCGAACATTTAAGCCCCTGCAAAGCCTCATAAACCCGCCCGGCCATTGCAAGACGGTCTCTGACCTTCACATACGATCCTGACGAGTAGTGGGTGTCATCGTAACAGTCCATAGCCAGCTTCACAGTCACTGATGAATTCCCTTTCTGATATGATGAGCCGACATCGCTCCATGCCGATTCTGTCTCCCCGATAAGGACACAGGGGTAGGTCACAGGGTAGCTGTCGTTCTCGGCTGCGGTCTCGAGCTGGCCGTAGTCCTCGTCTATGTATGACAGTTCCGGTATCAGCTCCGCGATCCTCTCCATAATTCCAATGAACACTTCTTCCATAACCTCATAAATTTAATATTTTTCTGATCTCTTCTTCTATCCTTGCCGATATATTGTCCGACAGTACCCTGCTCGGACCGATGAACTGTCTTTTAGGGATCCTGGCAGTCAGCTTTGCCTTCCTTGTCAGGGCCATCCGTTTCCAGAACATAGCGCGCGGGTTCTCGGATGGTGCTGCTGTGCGTCCACCACGTTTCCCTGCGGATGATCCTTTTCTTATACCGGCTTCCCGGTAGTACCTGTACCAGGCGTACCGTCGCATCTTAGGGGTAACCGTTGACACCCTGGTCCCGCCTTCGTTATGTATACGGGCATACGGACAATCGGTACGTACCACAGCCATGCCGGCACGCGGCATGCTCCGGATCGAGCTGAACAGCCTGTTATGTCCGGAGAGCAATGTGCCGTAATTTGATGCCGCACCATCCCCGGCTGATGACAGCCTTTTAGCCGGTTCCCATCTGTCCAGTCCGGTATCGATGAAGCCGCCCTGCCTGAACCCCTCCCGGAAATGGTCCACGGCCAGGCGTCCGGCGATCACGGGCAGACGTCGGGACACCAGCTCCCTGAACTCATTTTCCCTGCCCCTGACGAGAGAGGCGAAATCTTTTATATCCATAATTTTGATGACATTAGAAATATTGTTACATTTGCAGAAACAAATCTGTCGAGCAATGACGATCCCACAGAAAGTAATGGACGCCGCCGCCGAGCTCAGGGCCATGTATGGCGAGCATGTGGAGCATCTTGGTGAGTTCCAGGGTGCACAGGCATACTATTACCATTTCCCGGATGATGTCACAGTTGGTTTTCCCTGCGTATATCTTTTAAAAGAAGGCAAGTTGACGGAGATCGGTGGATTCTTTGCATTGGATATACTGGGCTCATTTTTCAAAGATGTCGAGGAAGTCTGAATTGAACAGCTTGTTGTCCACTCTCAATATCCCTCTTGTAGCTATCGGTTTTATAGCCCCGTTCTTGCATAATTCGTCAATGGATCTTTTGGCTCCAATCCTGTTGTCATACACCTGTGGCTCGATGTAGTTTAATGATCCATCATCGAATCTTTGCAGTATGGTCGCATGGCCTCCGCCATTTTTCCAACCAATAGTCAAGATATATACCCCAGGTTCCATGCATGTTTCCATGAAATATTCCTCATAACGTTTGGCTGACATTTGTTTATAGCCTTTGGCGTTCATCCAATCAGCTGTAAGAGCAGGTTTACAAGGGGTTCCATCTATGTTTCTCCAAGCTTCAAACGAATGTTGCCGTGAAAGATATTCCATTTTGGTGTCTGGTGTCCTGCCTTTTGCCGAGACATTGAACCCTCTTAACCTCAGGACATAGGCCGGTGCACAGGTCTGGCAGTTTATGCTGAACCGTTTATGTTCTGAAGCTTTATATTCCGGATTTAAGCTGTAGCGGTTACCTGTTTTGTCCATATAGTCACCTTTAGGGTCAAGGATATATTCCGGCACATAATTCGGGTTGGCGGACTGCTTGTCGGCATCCTCCACGGTCATAGGCTTGCCCTTGGTTGATTCGAGGGCTTTTTCGATCTCGAGATTGTTCCTGGCAATGGCTGTCTTTTCTTCCGGTGCCAAATGATCAGGCATTTCCTTTATCATTTCCTTCAGTCGTTTCAACAGCCTGTCGACAGCTTTTCGGGCTCCTGCATGGGTCTCCGTCCGATAGGGATGTTTATCAGAGAATAGCCTGGCATCCTTGCCCGGGTTGTTCTCAAGACCTTTCTGAGGACCGTCCTTGGCATCTGCGGGGCCTGTCGGGACAGATGTCGGAGGTTCATCGGTCGATGACAGCGTGCATTTGCAGTTCCACCGGTCCCCGGGGCGGTGCTCGTTCCAGAACCTGTCATCAACCGGCAGTACGGTGCCCCAGTACCGTTTATGGTCCTGCCCCGGCGTCACGGATGTCGAAGGCATCCATTTCAGGTTGGGCAGGACATCCTTCTCCCTCTCGAACTGTCTCCAGTCTGCGGCCTGCTGAGCCCTGAGCACAGCTGTGTCATATTCGGTCCTGAGCCATGTCCTGCACTGGTGATCAGCGATGGGCATAGCCTCCTTCGACCACTGTTCGAAAGGCTTCAGATTGCCGTCCGTACCCAACAAGAGCCGGGCCATGTCATTCTGTGCCCTATGCACTTTGAATGCAGAGAACACAGCATTGTTGAGCTGTAATTCCTTGAAGAACTCTGCGTCAGGGTCAGATGGTCCCATATTGCCGAATGCTCCTATCAAGGCTTTATCCATTGTGGCCCATATCTCATTAAAGAGAGTGACCTCTATTTCAGATGCCGGGTGGAAGCCTTTGGCATAAATGTTCAGCAAGGCACGATGCAGTAAACCATCGGGGAAATCAAAAGCAGACGAAATTCCGGCACTCCTGTCATAATACAGGTTATCGACTACCATCCTAAATCCGCCCCGGTGTCCCACGGGGCCCGGACGAAAAAACTCTTGAGCCAGTTCTTGAAGGTCTTTTTCTGTTTTTCGGTCGGCTCCGGCAGATCCTTGTTGTCGCCATTCTCCCCATTCTCCGGATTGTTGTCTTTGTCAGGATCATCATCCGTGTCACCGTCTTTCTGAGGAATCTGTCCGGCCTTCCGCTTTGCCACCTCGGTTTCCAGGGTGCGACGTTCCTCCTCTTCCCGCTTTATCCGTTCATATCCCGCCGGCTTGCTGACGCCGAACTCCTCATAGAGGTAATCATCATCCACAGGCAGGTTGAAGCCGTTGCGTAGCTGCGTCAGTATATTTATCTTGGATGTCGGGTCGAGATCCCTCTTCTCGGGATAGCAGAACTCGCCGCCGGCAGTGTCGATCCCCATCCGGGCGAATATCTCTGCAGCCTCGTAGTTGAGCACATCGAGGACATAGAGCCTGTCGGCACGGGCTATGGCGTCCTCCCCCTTCTTGTGCACGGTGCCGAGTGCCTGCGTGCCGTTGTCCGATGACTCGGTAGTGAGCGTGTTGCCAAGGAACAGCTTCGAGATCTCATTGTTGCAGCGTTCGCACAGACGCTCGTACACATCAGCGGAGCCGGTCTTGTTGCCGGCCTCTATGAGGTTGAGTGAAGTGTCCTTGCCGTGCACGAACGTTGCGAGGCTCCCGACATTCGCGGCATCGGATATGGCGCGCTCCCGGCTCCCGTCGTCATCGGTGTCATATGTGTATTCCTGGATAGGCATTCCGAATATCTCCGAGAACTGTGACCAGTCCCCGGTGGTGTTGCGCTTATATATCACCCATGGGGCCGCCTTGGCGAGCAGCCCGAGGTCGTCGGGACGCCCTACGAAAAGCAGGTCGGGATATTCGTCCCACGCGATGCCGGTGATGTCGGTCTGGTGGCGCAGTATGATCCTGCGCACAGGGTCGGCGTGCTTGCGTGGCACCAGGGTGTAGTCTATCCATTCGCCGTCCTTGAAGAACTGGCAGAGCGTGAATCCCCAGAACCTGGCATCTATAATGTCGCTCACGAGCCTTGAGAACCAAGGTGAGCGTATCTGCTCGTTCATCCTGTCGTCCGGCTTGCCGTCACGCCTGAACTCGATGTCGGAGCACAGCACGGCATTGCGGCGTTTCTCTATGACACATGACAGGTGCGAGTCCATGAGTATGTCGGAGTACATGTCATACAGTCTGTAACGGCTGGGGAGGTCCACATTTTCGGCGGACCTGATCGCCGCCATGTAGTCCGCTATGTCTATGCCGAACCGTCTTGGCTGTGTAAGCGTAATGACGTTCGGGCGTGACTGCCCCGGACGCGGCATGTTGCCTCCGGAGGTGATCATTCCCGGGCGGTCCCCCGGGTTCCTTTTTCGCTTGCTCATAATTGTGGTGATTACATGTGGCAGACTCGTTTGTGGTTGCTGCGGATGCGGAATGACGCGCCGGAGCTCCGCTCCTCCTCCGGCAGCATCGGCGCGCCCTCTATCGAGATGTCCTCGCGGGACACCGCCCTCATCCATTCCACCGCCCGCTCGTAGCGGTCCTTGCGGACCTGTGACAGCTTCTGCGGGTTGTGTATGCAGAATATATGGTACACGGCGATATCAAGGACCATCATCAGTATAAGCTGGTGCCGGTCGTCGCCGGCGGCGGAGAAGATGCGGTCGCAGTCATAGCGTTTCGACAGGTGGCAGCGCATCTCGGCTATCGCCCTGTCCTCGCATATCTCCACCACGGTGTCATCGTCACGCGTCAGCGCATCGAGTATCTCACGGTGTATGGACGCATCATAGTCTGAAAGCTGAACAAATTGGCTCATATATGGAATTTATATTTTAAATACTCACTGAAAAGTGTGCCACCCGAGTGGGCGACCGACCCATTTTTGAATGAGCGTTTACAATTTATATGTTATAATCTTCGTCTGTTGCGCCGGCTTATCTCCGACCTGGATCGTGTAACTGGCGTCTCCACCTTACGCATGGTCTCGTCCAGTATGCGGTTGCCGCCCTCCACGGCATCGGGACCGTCGGCCGGATAGCGCAATGCCAGGGTGAATAGCCGGAACTGGTCCTCAAGCTCCTTCATGTGCGGGTTGTCGCGTTCAGCCTCGTTCAGTATCAGGTTCCCTTCTCGGTTCATAGGCTCAAGGTTCGCCTCTATACGCGTGGCCTTGTCCGTCTTTTTGCGCTCGTCCGGCCGTATATACAGCTGTATGCCCCTCTCTTTGCGGACCTTGGCGACAAGGGGGCGGAACACCTGCTGGAAAAACGGGTCCTGAAGCTTGTTGTTCTCCATGTAGCAGTAGACCGGGGCCTTGTCCCCTACGTGCTCAAGCATCTGCACATACCAGTCTATGAACTCGGCGTTGAGTGATTTCGCGAGTCGTGACCTTATCACATACAGCCTGCCGTCGAGTTTCCCAAGCAGCATGACCGCCTTGAATGACTTGCCCCTCTTTGCCTTGCTCTCACCGGGAGAGGGGTCGCCGTATGCAACGAGGAACCTGAACTTCTTAAGCGGCGGCACCTTGCCGTAAGTGACCGTCTCGAACACCTCCCCGGCGGATATCGGGTTGTTGAAATACTCACCCTGCGCCGCCTTGGTTGAGATCTTTGCCAGCACCCGGTCGATATGTGCCTCGGAATTCTTCTCGGGCCACGTTGAATTGCCCTCCCTGTCGCGTATGTTCACAATGTCCCAGTGGTCCGCCATGGCACCGGCACGGACCACGCAGCAGTCCTTGGCGATTATGTTCCCACAGAAGACAACCAGTGTCGGCGTGGATATTGAGCGTGTCGGATAGAGGGCCTTCTCCCACCATTCCCACCGCTTCTGTATGATGTCAGGGTTCTTACAGTCCTCGTCGGTGTCGAAGTCATCCACGAGCAGCACATCCGGCCTTATCGCCTCATTTCGGGAGCCACGTGGCGACTGCCCGGCTCCGAGGGCGCGGAAGGCCACGCCCCCTTTCGTCAGGAACTCGTCTTCAGTCCATGCCCCCGGAGTCATCTGCGCACCGTAATACGCGATAATGCGTCCGTTGGCTTCGAGCATGGCACGGTATGGAGCAAGCAGTCTGGCCGCATTGTCCTTGGAGCAGGAAGTCAGGATGACGTTATGCTTTCGTCCGGTCAGCACCAGGTACAGGATGATGCACATGGTCACGGTTGACTTCGCGAGCTCACGGCTCCATGACAGCACCTCGAACCATTCGTCATTGGCGATGATGCGTCTGATGGCACGCTTATGGAACCCGGCGAACTCGCTTTTCACATATGGGGCGCAGAAGAACCTGATCCATTCAATGGGGTGCCCCTCAAGGTATATGCGATGCTTCTCCCGCTCGGCATGTGTCATGGTCCTGTCAACCGGAGTCGAGCGCGCTATGTCCTCCTTGAACTTTTCCCAGTCCTGAAGAGCGATCCTGTCAGCATGTTTCATAATTTGTCTTTTATGTAGGCGTCTGCAATACGTGTTATCTCCTTCGCCTTTTCGATGTCATGGGGGCGCAGCCATTCGATAAGGCCGGTCAGCACACTGATAATGTCGGCTATGCCTGTTTCCTGTTCCATCTTTGAGATGGCCGCCGCGAGTTTGCCGAGGATGTCGGCCTCCTTTGAAGTTGCGAACCGATCACCCTCGGGTCGTCCGGCGATAGCCCGGTTTATCTCCGCCACCTGACGGTACAGGTTGCCGACCTGCTCCTGCCTGGTCAGGGTGATACCCACTTTCTGCTCCTCCCATTTACCGGCCCGCATCCAGTTCGACACGGTCACGCGGGAGCACCCTACCCGGTCGGCTATCTCCTGCTGGGTGAGGTTCTCACGGAGGTATAGGGTTTTTGCCCATTCCTTCTTCTGGGCGTTAGTCAAATCTGCCATGATCCTGATATTTATGATGCAAAATTGCTATAAAAAAGGGAGTTGGCGAAAGGGAGTCCGCATGATGCAGCCTTAAGGCGGCATCATGGAGCCGTAGCGCGTCATGATAAAACCACGGTTTTCACAGTCCGTTGTTTTGTGTCAATTTTGCATCGTGAACCGCGGGCATACCGCATCAAATCCGGTGATAATGAACAGATATTTGAATATACATACAGCCTCTGACGGCAGCGTGACAATTTTCCTTTATGGGGAGATCGGTGATTACGGTGATGTCAAAAGCGGCAATGTCGCGGCGGAGCTGAAAGCAGCCGAGAAATCCGGTGCCAGGATCGATGTGCGCATCAACTCCATCGGCGGCGACGTCTACAGCGGCATAGCCATATTCAATGCCCTTAAAGGGAGCATGGCTGACATACATGTGTACATTGACGGCGTGGCGGCGAGCATGGCGGCGGTCATAGCACTTTGCGGCAAGCCTGTCACCATGAGCAAGTATGCCCGATTGATGCTCCACAGCGTCAGCGGCGGATGCTACGGCAATAAGACGGAGCTGCGCCGGTGCATAGAGGAGATACAGTCCCTTGAGGACAGCCTTGCCGATATGCTGGCCGCGAAATTGAAAACAGGCAAGGAACATGTCAAGTCCACCTATTTTGACGACAACGACCATTGGCTGACCGCCGGGGAGGCCCTCGCACTCGGGCTTGTGGACGGTATCTATGATGCCGCTCCGGTACCGGACGACAGTACCCCGGAGCAGATATACAGCATATTCAATAACCGGCTTGAAAAGCCATCAAACGACGATCAGATGAATTTAGAAGAACTCAAAAAGCGTCCGCGCTTCAAGGATTGCGCGGATGACGCCGCGGTCCTCAGGGAGATCGACTCCCTTGAGAAGGCGGCATCAAAGGTGCCCGGACTGGAGAGCGAGAACAGTGATCTCAAGGCGAAGGTCAAGGGCTTCGAGGACAAGGCGGCTGAGGCGGAGGAAACGGAGCGCGCCTCACTTCTTGACGCGGCCGAGCAGGACGGCCGTATCAACGCCCGGACGCGCCCCACATTCGAGAACATACTGAAGCGTGATATGGAGGAAGGCAAGGCTGCTCTTGCGGCCCTCACCCCAAACGCAAGGTCATGGAGGACATACACCGTCCTACCGACAGCGAGGGTCCATGGGCGCGCCGCATGAAAGAGATAAAAGACAGTCTCAATAAGTAAATCACCTATAAAACAGAAACACTATGGCAATAGTAGTAAGAGGAACCAGTTACAGCGGCGAGGTGCTGGAAAACATCCTCACCGTCGCCACCACCGGCAATGAGCTTGTCTCCAAGGGACTGATCATGGTAATCCTGGGGGTGGAAAAGGCAATCAGCGTACCTCGTCTCAAATCCGGCAAGATGCTCCAGAAGCGTAAGGAGGATCCGCAGAAAGCGGATGCCAAGGGAGATTTCGAGTACTCTGAAAAGAAGCTCACCCCCAGGGATTTCATGGCCTTTACTGTGTTCAATCCGAGGACATTTGAAAATATCTGGCGTCCCTTCCAGCCTAAAGGGAACCTCGTTTTTTCCGAGCTTCCTCCTGAAGTGCAGAACAAGCTGCTTGATGTAATGTCAAAGCAGCTCCGGTTCGAACTTGGCTGGCACTATATAAACGGCACCTATGCCGAGGAGGGGGATGACAACCTCATGGACGGCATTATCACCCAAGCAGCCAAGGATAAGGACTGCATCATCGTCGAGTGCGAGTCAAAGAGCATGATAGACCGTCTCTATGCCGTGCTGGGCTCTATGCCCGAGGCTATACTGGAGCATCCCAATCTCCGCATCCTGATGTCGAAGAAGGATTTTCAGAAATACGATAAGGAGCTCACAGAGCGTGAACACAAGAACTCCGACGAGACGAAAATAAACGGAAAGTCGTTCAAGGGTGTAAAGATAGAGACTGTCGCCTCTTGGCCTTCCGATGTGCTCATGGCCACACTTTGCTCACCCGATGTGGACGGCAACCTTTTTGCCGCTGTGAACCTTCAGGATGACGAGAGTGTGATCCAGATTGACAAATTGTCAAATGCGAGCGAGCTCTACTTCTTCAAGTTATTGATGAAGGCCGACACCAATATCGGTTTCGGCGAGGAGATTGTGGTGCTTGACGGCCGCGAGGACCCGGCATTCAAAAATCCGGCCGGCGTGCCGGAGGGCACTTCGGAAAAAGTAGTGCCGGTACCGGAGGATGTGACGGACTTGTCGGATGATGAATTTCCGGAGGGCGATGGCGAGCAGGCTTAGATATCTCGTGCTCCATTGTACAGCGACACCCGAGGGTCGCGAGGTGACAGGCGATGACATACGTCGCATGCACCTGAGCCCGGTGTCGCAGGGCGGCAGAGGATGGAAACAGGTAGGCTATACTGACATCATCCACCTTGACGGCACGGTTGAGCGTCTGGTCGACAACAACGAGGACGCGAACGTGGACCCATGGGAGATCACCAATGGGGCCAAGGGCTATAATTCGGTAAGCCGTCATATAACCTATGCCGGCGGATGTGACAGATCCATGAATCCCAAGGACACCCGAACCCCTGCACAGCTCAAGGCTATGGAGGCTTATGTGAAGGACTTCCACCGCCGGTTCTCAGGCGTTAGGATCATAGGCCACAACGAGGTGGCCGCCAAAGCATGCCCGAGCTTCAACGTGCAGGAATGGCTCAGATCGATAGGCATAAACCAGTAGTCAACCAAATTAACGAATCATAGCGATGAGCTTCAGTGAAATCCTCAACATACTTCTCGGTGGCGGACTTGTCGCCCTCGTGGTGGCTGTGGCAACTATGAAAGCTACCGTGCGCAAGGCAAACGCCGAAGCTGAGGCCGTGCGTATCACCAATACCGAGAACGCGACACGGATTCTGGTGGAGAACATCGTGAAACCCCTAAAAGAAGAACTCAATGCAACCAGAGAGAAATTATCGGCTACCGAGGGACTCATGGCTGGGATCCAAAAAGAACTGGCCTCTACCAAGAGGGCACTCTCCCGCCTGTCCCGGGCTGTCGAGTCTGCTAATAATTGCCCTCATGCTGACGATTGCGTTGTCATGCGCAAGCTGCGCAGCAACAAAAGAGACGCAGACACAACAGACACAGACCTCTTCGATCTCCGGGAAGAGCGACACGACCTCGGTCGAGATAAAGTGTACCACAGCCGAGACGATCCCGGAGAGCCGGGTGAACCTGGCAGTATCAGTGGACAGCCTCCTTAAGCTACCAGAGGGAGCGGTCTACCGTGAGAGCAAAGACCGTGCGCACATTGAGGCGAAGCAGAAAGAGGGTGTGATCTATATCACCGGCACCTGCGACAGCCTCCAGCGGGAAGTGGAGCGTTACGAGGCTCTCTACCACACGGCACGTGACGCCCTCGAGTCCTATGCCTCGCATTCCGAAGAGGAGATGCTCAAACGATCCCCGTCACTATGTAGATACCTTGCGGTATTCATATCAGGTGTCCTGAGCGGGGCATTGATGATGATTGTAATAATTTATAAACCCAAATAGAGATAGAAATGGATAATACCAACGAAACCAATCACAGTGTGCTTGACGGCACGGACCTCATACTGTCAGTGGGCACAAAGGCCCTTGGGTTCTCAACCGGATGCAAGGTGAGCACCTCGGTGGAGACAGGCGAGAGGGTCACAAAAGAGGCCTCAAGCGGGAAATGGAAAGAGAAATATGTGAAGAGCTTCTCGGAGGAGATCTCCGCGGAAGGCATGGTGCTCACCGACGGGGATACCGACACCCCAACATACGATGAGCTCAAGGACATGCAGCTCAAGGGGGAACCGATAGAGGCGGCGTATGCCATCAGGGATGGTGACAAGCGCACAGGAAAGACCGATGGCGGCTACAAGGGCCGGTATATCATAACCTCGCTTGAACTTGACGGACAGGCAGGCGATGACTCGAAATACAGTGTCAAACTTGAGAACAGCGGGCCGGTGAGAAAGGTCGGGACCGGTCTGAACACCACGACAGAAACCGCAGGACAGTGAGAGCCATGAAAATGAAGAAGTGCACAAAGACGGCAGGGCAGCCTGCCACAATCAAAATAGGTGAAAGATCCCTTCCCTGCCGTGTGACCATGGGGGCCATGGTGCGTTACAAGAGACAGACCGGACGTGACATAAGCTCACTGGACACCTCCGACATAGAGGGGATGGTGCTGTTTCTGTGGTGCTGCGTGGTCTCGGCATGCCGCGCTGACGGGGTGGAATTCACTATGGATTTCGAGGAGTTCGGCGACCGTCTCGAGCCGGCGGACCTCACCGGCTTCTATGAGGGGATGCATAATGCCGTCCCAACAGAAGAAAAAAAAACGGTGGGGACACCTGCGATATAGGACAGCTACTCTCAATAGCCATGGGGTGCATCGGAATGAGCCGTAACGACTTTGAGGAGTGCACCCCGTCTGAATTCTCCGGTATATATGAGGCTTGGAGCCATAGGGAGGAGCGACTTGAGAGAGGCAGATGGGAGCGTACACGCATGGAGTGCCTGTGCCTGCTGCAGCCGTATTCCAAAAGGACACTGAAGCCTAAGGATGTCATGAATTTTCCATGGGACAATCCTAAGGATGATTCTGCAGCCGGGTCCGGGACTGATGAGACCCGTGAAGAGATCATGACCCGCTATAGGGAGGCAAAGCGCGCCTATGGACTGTGATCAACGCATTGATGATATTGACTTCATAGCCAACAGGAGAACTATAACCCAAATGACTACCAATATCATACCGCAATAGAAATGGAAGTCTACGGACTTTGAGAAACATGGTGCTATGAAACAGAAGGCCGCCACTGCTATCACGGCATTACGAAGCTTTTTCATTCAGAAATAATTTATCCGCCACAAATATAACCAAAGTTCATGGCAAAAGCTATAGAATTCGAGATAAAAATCAAAGGTGACTCGGGGGTTTTCAAGACCCTTTCCATTGAGGCCACCAATGCTGACGAGGCCATAGGCCGGATCGTGGAGAGCGCGACCCATGCCGGAGAGAGCATACGCCGTATGGCTGAACAATCTCTTGTTTTTGATACAGCCATACGCGCCATACAGGATCTGAATGGCCTGGTGAACGGTCTCGTGGCACCATTCAATAGCTTTGAAACGGCCATGCGCAAGGCCAACACTATGGCTCTTGAGTCAAAGGAGGGATATAAGCATCTTTCGGATCAGATAGTGGAGCTAAGCAGGAATGTGCCGCTACTGAGGGAGGAGATTGCAGAGGGGCTCTACCAGGTCATATCCAACGGGGTGCCCAAGGACAACTGGATATCTTTCCTCGAGGACTCGTCCAGGGCTGCTGTCGGTGGTGTCGCTGACCTCGGTCAGACCGTCACGGTCACATCCACACTCATAAAGAACTACGGTCTTGAATGGTCGGCAGCCGGAGCCATACAGGACAGGATACAGACCACGGCAAAGAACGGTGTCACCTCGTTCGAGCAGCTCGGGCAGGCCCTCCCTCGTGTGAGCGGGAGCGCGTCCCAGCTCGGTGTCTCGATGGATGAGCTCATGGCGGTCTTTGCCACTGCCACCGGTGTCACAGGCAACACCTCGGAGGTAAGCACACAGCTCGCAGCTGTCCTGAACTCACTGATAAAGCCATCGTCGGAGGCTTCCAGGGCAGCTTCCGCCATGGGGATACAGTTCGATGCCGCCAGCGTAAAGGCATGCGGCGGGTTCCGTAATTTCCTTGCGGAGCTCGATTCAAGCGTGGGGGCGTACTCCCAAAGCTCGGGGCAATTGAGCGAGACCATTTACGGGCAGCTGTTCGGCAGCGCGGAGGCACTGCGCCTGCTCGGGTCGTTGACAGGTGAGCAGAAGGACCGGTTCTCCGAGAACATCGGAGCCATGAGCGAGAGTGCCGGTGCGATAGAGCAGGCATTCGGACAGATGGCCTCCACAGGCGATTCGCTGTCGGTGATCCTGTCGAACCAGACCAATGCATGCCTTGACTGGATAGGCGCGCTGATCTCCTCCAAGGCTCCTATGATTGAGCTTCTTGCCAATCTCGGCACCTCATTGCTGAGCATGAACCAGGTGTGGAACATGCTCAAGAGCCTGCGTGCATCGGTCCTTATGCATACGGCAGCCATAAACGCCACTGCGGTTGCCCAAAAAGCTGCAGCCATTGCAGCCGGCATCTGGTCGGGGGCCCAGGCCGCGCTAAATGCCGTGCTGTCGCTTAACCCGGTCGGACTTGTGGTCATTGCCATAGGAGCACTGGTGGCTGCGGTGATGTACGCATACAACAACTGTGAGGGTTTCAGGCAGATATGTGACGAGCTGTGGTCCTCAGTCAAGGAGCTCTCGACAGCGGTATGGGCCTTTCTTGTAAAAGCGTTCGAACGGGCTTCAAAGGTCATCCGAACGGCATGGGAATGGGTGAGGGATTTCTTCGGGATCACCGACAGCAGCTCCGCTGACAAGGCTGCATCATCCATTGACAGGCAATCGGATGCCACAGGGTCTCTTGCGACGGCAAACGAGCGTCTCGCGGCATCAGGCTTGAAAGTCAGGGAAAGCGTGTCATGGCAGAAGATGAGCTACGAGCAGCTCGGGGCAGCTATCGAGGCTCAGAAAGCAAAAGTGGCGCAGCTCGCCGGCACCAATGCCGGTAATGCCGACGCTGAAGGGAAGAAACTCAGGCAGATGGAAGCCCGCTACAAGGCTCTCGGCAGCCGGTTCGGGCTGTCTGACAAATCCGGGGCGAACGAGTTCGACGGCAAACGACTGATCTCAAATGCGTCATCCTACAAGGAACTCGGCAACAACATCGCCTACTATCAGGCAGCCCTTGACAAGACAGCCTCTTCCGAGACCGGGGAGATAGCCAGGCTGTCGGCAGTGATAGCCGAGCTCCAAAGAAAGCAGGAATCCATAAGGCTTCTACAGGAGGCATATAGCCAACCTGAGGAGTTGAACACACTTTCAGACATCGAGAGGGCATTGCAGTATCAGCGGTCATTGCGGTCTGCAGCCACAGCCGAGCAGCTGGGAGGCATCGATTCCGAGATAGCGAGGCTCGAGGACCTCAGACTTGCGATGGAGGAGAATGCCCATATCCCTGTCGCAACTGATCAGATCAGATCATACCGGCAGCTTGAGGAGGAGATCTCGTTCTATGAGGGCAAGCTGAAGAGCTGCAATGTTGAGACCCGGGCACAGGTGCAGGCACAGCTCAATGAACTCAGGAAACTCAAGCAGGGATGGGATGACTCTCTGAACGATCTTGACGCCCCTGCCGACATATCCAGGCTGAACACCATCAGGGAACTCTCGGATGCCGAGTCCTATTACCGGGAACGCATGAAGCGGGCATCCGATGATGAGATCATTGAACTGGCCCGCCAGTGCGATGCCATCGAGCGCAAACGCAAGGCCAAGGAAGCGATCTCCGGTATCCCGGAAGTGGACAGGCTTGACGGCCTGTCAGAAGGACAGCTGAGGGTAGAGCTCAAGGCGATAGGGATCGACGGCATCAAGGAGAAGATCAGGGAGCTGCAGGCACTGCTCGATGACACAGAGAACCCGTTGAGCACCGGGACCGGGGCTGCCGCGAAAAATGCCTTGGAATCATGGAAAGATTACCTCCGCCAGGCTGAGGCCATGAGGGATGCAAGCAAGCAGGCTGAGATCTATGGGCAGACAATGGCACGCATAGGACGCACCATGGGGGCTCTGAAAGGTGTCGTCGGCGACAGTGCCGCAAGCTGGCTGGACTATGGCGCGAACCTCATGAACACCGTGGCTACCGCTGTCCCTGAGCTTATGAAGCTCTTTGCCGTAAATCAGGCATACTCATTCAGCGAGGCCATCAAGGGTGCTGCAGGCATCCCATTCCCGGCAAGCATAGCGGCGATCGCTGCGAACGTGGCTGCAGTGACAGTAGCGTTCGCCCAGATCCCCAAGTTCGCAAACGGAGGCATAGCCTACGGCCCTACCCTCGGTCTTTTCGGTGAATATGCCGGTGCATCCACCAACCCTGAGGTTGTGGCACCCCTGAACACCCTGAAAAAGCTGATCGGTCCTGAGGAATCCGGGGGCAGTGTCAGCCAGCGTGTGGAATGGGTCATAGACGGGTTCAAGCTGAGAGCAATGATTAACAAGATAGACCGGTTGTCGTCACGCAGATAAAACTGAGAACAATGGAGATGCACAAACGATACGAGAGGACAATGCCGGACCGCAATGACACGGAATGGAGGGTTGAGATATGGCAGATGTCTGACGCTCCTTTCCAGCCTGTGGGAAGGCTGGAGCTTGATGCCGATGATCCGTTGCTTATCGACTGGGAGGTGCGTAGCAAGGAGGAGGTCATATGCGGGAGCTCGGCGACGCTGCGCGTCATCAGCCCCGGTGACCGCACGTACCAGGACATGTACACCATAGAGCCGGGGAGCATCCGCATGGACGTTTACCGCGATGGCTCGCTGTACTGGAGCGGGACGCTTGACCCGGAGTTCTACGAGGAGCCTTACGAGCGCGCCTCTGACTACACGGTGTCGCTGACGTTCTCTGACTTCGGTGTCCTTGACCGCCTCAGCTACGGGCTGTCGGAAGTGCGCACCCTGCGTGAGCTTGTGGATCACTGTGTGGAGCGCAGCGGCATCAGCACATCGGGCATAGACTCGGACTTCCTCACGTCCACATGCTTCACCGACGGGACCAAGGCCTCGCTTGAGAGCCTCAGTGTCCGCTCTGACAACTTCTATGACGAGGACGGGGAGCCGATGTCGCTCAAGGAGGTGCTCGAGGGGATCCTCCAGCCGCTCGCCATGCGGATCGTTCAGAAGGCCGGGAGGGTATGGGTGTACGACCTGAATGCCCTGTACGGCTCCGCACCACGCCGGATAGAGTGGAGCGGGGACAGCAGCACCATGGGGACCGACAAGGTGGCCAACAGTGTGAAGGTGACATTCTCCCCGTATGCCGATGACGGGCCGATGCTGCCTGAGGTGACCTATCCCTATACCGTTCCTGATGCCGATGACCTGACAGGCACCAACGGCACAGGCCCGGACTATGCGTACTATTCCTACTGGCCCGATGTGTCGGACAGGCACCAGCACCAGGGGGAATGGGACCCGCATCTCACGTGGTTCTCGTTCGTGTACCCGGTGGGTGTCCTCGGCCAAAGGCTCCCCGATGCCCTGACTTATGTCAGCCCCTCCGCAAGGCTGTTCAGTATCGTGCCCGTGAACGGGAGCGTCACTGAGAGCGCAGGGATCGCCTGGACCATACAGGACAACCTTTTCGAGATGCCCACCCACGGCGACACCGTGTTCAACACCCCCTCCGAGCCTGACGGCACGGTGCTCATGCGCTCGAGGCGCGTGCACATACCCCGTCTGCCGGCCACAGAGGCGGGGCGTTTCTACCTCCGTGTGGGCCTTGAGGTGCAGATAGACCCCAGGTACAACCCCTACCAGGAGAAAGGGGACTACAATTCCGGGGCCAACTACGACACGGTGAATGAGTATGTCAGATGGGTGTTCCTCCCGTTCAGCCTCACACTCTATGACAGCTCCGGGATGGCGTTAGGCCATTATGACAACAGCGGGGTGTATGAGAACGCCGCGATAGGTAGCCTCAGCTATGCCAAGGGTGAATGGAAGCCCGGAGCAGGCGGCTATGGGTCAGCATGGCTCGCCTACTATGACACCAACGACCCGCTGCACAAGCCGGGCATCTTCGGATGGAAGACCAACCGCCACTGCATAGGGCGGTGCGACCTGGGGCATTTCAAGAAAGGGACGCCGTATGTCGGGCTCCACACCGAGCCGCACATATATGAGAGCTTCACCCGGCTTGATGACGGGGAGTATGTGCCTTACCCTGCGGAGGGTGGCTATGCCGAGATCACGGTGTATGCCGGCATCAATATGTACTCCGCCCAACTTTGGGGTGAGCTCGTGCCCCCCATCCAATACAAGGATGCCGTGGCGAGGGGGTGCCTCAGCCTGCTGAGATGGGTCCTTTACAAGGGGCCGTCGCTTGAGATAGTCGAGGACAGGCTCGGGTACCCTGCTGCGACGTTGGATGACATAGAGCACGTTGGCTACCTCCACCGCTCGGCACGCGATGAGATCAGCCTTGAGACGGTGTGCGGATCAGTGGACGGTCCCGCGCCGCTCGCCCGCGGGGTCTACACCCGGGTGTCTGACGGGAGCCAGGTGCGTGAGCTCATGAGAGGGGGCTTCACCGATTGTCCCGAGAGGCTGCTCATCGGGACGCTCCACAGCCAGTTCGCTGACCGCAAGACAACACTGTCGGGGGAATGCGTGCTGGACCCGGGCATCCCTGCACCCCTCACCGAGGATAACCAGGGTGACCGTCTCTTTATGGTGGCGGGCGAGGTCCAGGATGCCATAGCGGGCACGACAGATGCCACATATGTTGAATTCCGCCCGGATGAGTACCGGGCACAGACCGAATGACCGGAACATGGCGAAGAGATACACATCAAACACAGTCAAGAGGGATGCCCGCCCGCGCAGTGGGCGGCTCAGAGGGATTGCCGGCCCGGTGCGCACTGCGCAGTCATCAGGCGTTGCCTCCGCAGACTCGCATACCCATGCCAATAAGGCGGACCTCGATGCCTTCTCCACTGACAGTGAGGGTTACGGCCTCATATCGAGACAGGTGACGGTTCCCGGTGAGACAGAGGGGGAATGGAATGAGAGCACGGTCATAAGGAGGATCAATGCCGGATACGCCGACAGCGCATATGACCTTTCCCCTGACAGCCCGCTGCTTGCGGGGCTGCGATCTCTTATAGTCCCGGTCGACAGCTCCGGCAATGAGCTTGATTACACGCAGTCCGGTCGGGCAGTGGCACTCAAGGCTAAGCTCGGTCTGTTCTCCGATGGGGACATAGTTGCATTGGGTCCTGACGGCAGCGGAGGGAGCGGAGGCGGCGGGACATCCTACGACCGTCTTGATGCGTGGGCGGACTACTCGGCGTCCAAGTCCGGGTATGTGCTGTCGGCCATGCTGGGATACGACCTGCACACAAGGGTTAACGATGTGGCTTCCGGTGTGTCGTCGCTGGCAGCACGTGTAGCAATTCTTGAAGAGGGCGGAGGCTCTTTCGATGAGAGCGTGCTCTCGGACTACCTCAAGAAGTCTGATGCTCAGAGGCTATATCAGCCTAAGGGTGACTATCTGACGGAGCATCAGAGCCTTGCCGGCTATGTGACATTGGGCACTCCGCAGACCATCACAGGCATCAAGACGTTCAGCGGTGAGCACAGGTTCGCGGCGCACGGTGTCGCATATTCTGACCCATGGCCGTCTGTGGCATGTGCAGTCAAGGTCGCCGGCAAGGTGGGGGTCACTGACAGCGTGAGGGCCATGTCGTTCATAAAGTCCGGGGGGACCGCATTGCAGCTGCTGATGGCGGACGGTTCCGTGAGGTCACTGAAGACCCGCACCTCAGTCGGTCCGAGCGACTGGACTGACCAGGTATCGGCTGACGCACTGGTGCCCACCATGAGTGTCCTTGCCTTCTGGAACGGTCGTTACAATGCATCGTCCTCCAATCTCCAGTACTGTGACCGCGGGCGGTTCGGTGATATCGTCACCCAGTCTCTGTCATCTCTGGACTCGCGCTATGTGAACGCTTCGGGTGACACCATGACCGGGACTCTGTTCCTGGGTGGCAGGACAGGTCAGGTGGGTTCCGATTCGGCAAAGGCATGGCTCCAGTGGCAGGGGTCGGTGCTGTCCGTGAACGCCCAAGGCGCATGGTTCGGAGGCACCGGAAAGGTGTGGCATTCCGATAATGACGGAAGCGGGTCGGGACTGGATGCGGACATGCTTGACGGTGTGCATAAGAACGGTTTCTCATCCAGGAAATATCTCGGATTTAGCTCGGACAGCAAAGTGTGCTACATAATACTGACCCATGCATATAACGGATCTGTCATCGGGGGGAGCAGTTTCCATGGAATGGTTGCGATCAACCGTGGGAGTTCGAATAGCTGGAATGGAAAGACGGCTGTATACATAGCACTCGGCGGGCAGTACAACAGTAATGTGTCAAGTTACTTTAAATTGGGTTCCTCTGTGAATGTGTCAGGGATCTATCGCGTGATATACAATGGGACCGCTTATTTGGCGTTACGCATGGAGGCTGTATCCTCACAGGAGGTTGTGATCCATGGTGAGATATCCGATTATAGTGTGCCGTGCATAGTACAGGAGAGTCAGGTGAGCTCTCCCACACTTATCAATAATGCTCCGGGGCTTGATGCCAATGCGGTGTCAGCCACAAGGCTTGCCTCGTCACGCTCCATATGGGGGCAGGGTTTCGATGGCACTGGCAATGTGTCAGGGAACATGACCGGCGTAGGCAACATCAATACAGCGGCATCACCGGCAGGGACCATATATGTCAATAACTGGCTCCGCACCGTTGGCAACTGCGGATGGTACTCGGAGACCTACGGAGGCGGATGGTTCATGTCGGATTCGACTTGGATACGCAATCACAATAACAAGAGTCTCTATATGTCGACCGCCGTCATACGTACCGACGGTCAGATCCAGGTGGGGGGCAACGGAGACAAGTTCCTTGTAACGAGTGCCGGTGCTGTCACGGCTGCGTCGAGCATCGTGTCTAAGGCGGATGTCATAGGTCTCTCCACATCCGATGAACGCCTCAAGCATAACATATGTCCTGTCAGGGATGCTGTGGTCAGGCTCCGTGAGCTCGGAGGCTTCTTCTCGTTCGATTATAACCCAGATGCGAGCGAGAAGGACAAGGTTGGGCGCATAGGGCTGATATACCAGAGGGTGCACGGTCCGCTCGCAGGGCGCATGAGGCATCTGCGTGACGACGGTCACGGTGCGCTAAACTATATCCATCCCGACTATATAAACCTCATAGGTGCGGGAGTGCTTGAGGTGGCCCATGAGGTGGAGGACCTCAGGGCAGAGTTAAGCAGCCTGAAAAAACGTGTGCACCGTCTTGAGAACACATCATACATGGATCCGACATATTATTAAAAGATACAGCCATGCCATATGAAAACGGACTCATAAAGTCCCCCATAAGTTTGCCGGAATTGTACAGAGCGTTCGGCATAGGGGCATCCTCCGGATGCTCGCTTACTCATCTATGCTCCAATCAGCACGGCAGGATCAATCCCTGGTCGCGCTACCGGCCTGTGTGTCTCGGGCAGCCGCTCAATCCTGACAGCATCGACGGCAATGTGCCGGATAAATTTTGGCGTGAGGGGCCTGTCATTGATTCATCAAGGCCATGGTTTTGGGGCACACGTTCCCATCCAGCGTTCACCATCCCTGTAGTCTCGCAGCTGTCAGACTACCTTGACGCGGATGGCAATGTGCTGGAGTCTGCAAAATGGAAGCCAAATTTTCCCGGTCCCGGCATAGATTATTGCCGGTTGTCGGATTTTCTCGGCTACACACATGATGCAAAGCCGCCACTTTACGCTGTGGTGCATTGGAAAGACAAGGTGCGCCCAGATGGCAAAATAATTCTGAGTGTGCACAGAAACTCTGAATCATATAATGACCAGATAGCTAAACGAGAGGGGTACTGGAGCCCTAAATCTGTTTTGGGGATGCTTATGGATACAGGCAATGACTCTACAGGTGTCGCTCTTGGCGTCTGCATCCACAATCGCACGCAGGGGGTTGTGGTGACAGGAACAGTCGGCAGGGACCTTACATATTTGATCTCGCAGTCCACGGATCTTGTATTTCGCACTGAGCTGGACATGTCATACAGCGGTTCCCCTTCCGGCTCGGTCCCGGGCGTCGGTCACAGACCGAGAGTCGGTGATGTGCTCGATGTGTTCCTGTATCTATATAAGAAGACAAAGAATAGCAATGATAGCAATAGGCTATCCGGCAACACATACAGTTTCTACGTGTCTGACGAGCATCCCGCTCTGAGACGCCTGAATGTCGTGACCGAAGACAGGGAGATCATACGTCGCACATTAGGCTACATTTGGAATATAAATCAGGACTGCAGTTCTGAAGGATACTGGTCTATTGATGAGCCTGTGTACTACACCGACAATGGGTATGACATATATAAGGTGGATACGTTCTTTCTTAATTTCTATATGCCCACTATATATGTAAGTTTTGATTCCTCTTATCCTGATAATTCGTATGTGGAGCACAAACAGCATGAAATTAGAACATATGTTGTGTTCCCTATGACAATTTATGAGGAAGGTGAGAAGCCTAGGAGTGAGAACCTCACATTCTCTTATGCCAGGCAATCAACGATACCCGCGAGCTTCACTCCGCCATCAGGCAGCTATCAGGGACGGTTCTACAGGACGTTTGAGGATGCGTCTCTCAGAGAGGACCCGATTGACCCAGTGTCACTGATAGAGAATGCCCCTTTCTTAGTCAAGGACATCGTTCCAATGCCATATTCAAAGGTTAGATTGGATAACGACTATAACGAGATCGAGTCATGGGTGAGCACTGATACACCGCACCTGTCCTTGTCGGTCGGACCCACGGAGAGACGAGAGGAGACGGATACTATAATCTATGATTACAGCAGCGGTTCCATTAGGTACACCGGATCAGCTTCTCTTGATTTCTGATATGACAATAACCAACCATCAAAAATATAAGATTTATGGAAACAAAAGCAACAACAAGCAGTATCGAGGTCACACGCAACGTGTCGACCAACAATGAGATGCGCCTTACGGTAGGTGCACTCACTGTGAGCGCGAATGTGGAATCGTCAGCCGGGATAGTGCGCGGCATATCCGACGGCTCAGTGACCGGCGACCGGACGGATATGCACCAGGCTTCCTTCCGCTCTTATGGGGCCAGGGGGCTAACAGTGGACTTCCATGATATGGCGACACGCCAGGAGCGTGCGGTGGTATATTCCGCAGTAGAGGATTTCATCGAGGCGGCATCCGCAAAGGTCTCTGCCGACACGCAGCCCATAGGCAACAGCAATAATTGATCCACACAACAACCGAACAAAAACCAATGACGCAATGAAAAAGAGTCTGACTACAGAAAGCATAGTGATAGCCCACAACAGCCTCAAGGGAGCGAGGCTCACGAGGCTCGATACACAGGAGAAGTTCACTGTGATCAGGGCGATGCGTGCCCTGAGGCCTGTGGCATCATCTCTCCAGGAGTTCATCGAGGACGCCAGGGAGAAGCTCAGGCCCGAAGGTTGGGACAATATACAACACAAGGCAGAGAGGTTTGACACATTGACGGAGGAAGAGAAACGCGAGGTCAACGCCAACATGGAGGCATACAACGCCGATGTTGCACGATGTATCGGAGAGGAGGCATCCAGGGAGCAGGAACTGGAGTTCGAGCCACTCACAGAGGAGGCCTTCGGCCGCCTACTCGACTCCAACGACCTTGACATATCAACAATCATCGTCCTTCAGGACGTGCTGTGCGAATGAGCATGATCTGATCTAACCTTATCGACCTTATCCGGGGGCGGGCATAATAAAAGCCCCCGGCCTGTTAGTAGTATCTGACCACATACTAACGAGAATGCGCCACAACGCACAGCCGGGGGCAGGAAGCCCTTTGCTGCATTGTGGTGCATTCTCGTTTTACATGTGGTCAGATACCACAAAATTAGTAATTATTATTTGAAATGAAATTATTTGAGGCATTAAATTTCCACCGTGAACTGTTAAACCGGCTCCATGCTTCCGGTGCAAGGATAGATGATGTGTGTTATCTTGATCTTTATGAGGATTATTCCAGGATGGTCAAGAACGGTGATAAAGTGTCATACATCGTAGCCGTGCTCTCTGAGAGACATTCCATCTGTGTCCGCACAGTGTACTCACTGGTGAAACGTCTGAGTGCCGAGTGCATGCCTTGTACAGCATGATCCGGTCATATAGTGTTCAACAATAGGACTTAGCATATTCTCATAACCCTAACATCATCAGACATGAACAAATATCATCACATTTTGAACAGGATTCTGACTGAGGGCAGACACCAGAAGAACCGTAAGGGCTCCATAATCTATCTTCTCAACCAAAGCCTTGAGCTCTTTCCGGGAGACCTGCTCGATATATTCGAGGGGCACGGCATAGCCCGCAGGAAACTGAAAACGGAACTGTCGCTCTTCATGAGCGGCGAGCGGTCGGTGGAGCGTTACCGGGAGGCGGGCATAAACTGGTGGGACTATTGCGGTCAGACACTTGTCAACAGTTACCCCACTTATTTTGAGAAACTGCCCCCGCTTATCGCCAAGATCAACAGGGAGAAGCGCAGCAGCAAGAACTATGTGCTGTTCCTGGGCTCCACGGATGCCGAGAGCAATCAGGCTCCGTGCCTGAGTCTGGTGCAGTTCCAGATTGAGGACGGCAGTCTCGTCATGACAGCGTATCAGCGTAGCTCCGATGCAAACCTCGGACTGCCTGCGGACCTGTACCACCTGTACCTGATGTCTCGTCAGATCGATCTGCCCCTTAAGTCCATAACGCTCAACCTGGGCAACGTGCATATATACGAAAACAACGAGGAGCGCACCCGCCGTCTGCTCACCGGGGAAGATGGCGTAAGATTCGATCTGAACGTGTGACGAACGGCATTATGACACTGTTCCAATGCAGCGGATATGCAGTGCTGTCACTGCGGGTCCGCTGCTTTTTCATCCTGATTATCGCGACCTTTGTAACCAAAAAAACAGTATGGAAAAGCAATATCTATCTGCGCCCCTGCCTTTCGTCGGGCAGAAGCGCATGTTCGCCAAAGAATATATGAAGGTTCTTGGTATGGTTAAGGATGCAAAGGTGTTTGTGGACCTGTTCGGAGGCTCCGGGCTGCTGTCCCATATAACCAAGCGGCAACGTCCGGACGCCACCGTGGTGTATAATGATTTCGATAATTACCGACGCCGGATTGAGAACATCCCGCGCACCAATGCCATGATTGATCGGTTGCGTGACATTCTTGCTTCCGTGCCGAGGCTGAAGATTGTGCCTAAGCCAATCAGGGAACGTGTCCTCGGCATGATGGCGGAGGAAGAGGCGCAAACAGGCTTTGTGGATTATATCACACTGTCAACATCACTGCTGTTCTCGATGAAGTATGCCACGACACTGGAGGAGATGCGCAGGCATACCATGTATAACCGTGTCAGGCGTTCCGGTTATAATGCCGACGGTTATCTTGACGGCATCGTGGTTGAGAGCTGCGATTACCGCGAACTGTTCGAGAAGTACCGTGACCGGGATGATGTGGTGTTCCTTGTCGATCCTCCATATCTCAGCACGGAAGTCGGCACATACAGCATTCACTGGAAGCTGTCTGATTACCTTGATGTGCTCAAGGTCCTTACCGGGCACAGATATGTCTATTTCACTTCCAACAAATCGCAGATCATCGAGCTGTGCGACTGGATCGGCAAGAACAATTGGATCGGCAATCCATTCATCGGAGCCACACGAAAGGAGTTCAACGCATCAATGAACTATAGTTCCCATTACACAGACATAATGCTCCACAATATTGCGTGATTACAGGCAATTGCACAAAGTAGCCATATAATATGGTCCATAGTAAAACAGAATGGCTTTCGATTAGTCCTCGAAAGCCATTCTAATACCATGTGAACAAATGCTCATTGTTATATCAAAATCATGAACCGAAAAGTAGTCTCAGAGGACGTTTTGTTTTGTCTTTTTGCACGTTTCGTTTTGAGAACGCTGAACATTTCGTTTTGCGGATTACACGTGTTGTTATTTCCTTCATCATGCTTATCATAACCAAATTATTTCAACACTTTCCAGAGTCCTTTTCGATCGCTGCCGAGACGGATAATGATTTCTGCTTCTTTGAGGTGTTCGATATGCTTTTGAATGGCTGACGGGGATATACCTATTATATCGGCAAGCTCCCGACGCGAAATTTCAGGCTTTTTCCGCATCGCCTCAACAATCCTGGCTCTCGTTTCCTCTCCTTGGTTCTGACCACTGTTTCTGACCACCTCTTTCTGACCACCTTTACTATGTGTATTACATTGATTGTCAGCGGAAATATTTTCATTGTCTATGTTTATCTGACCACCTTTCTGACCACCTTTTTGTGATGGCAATGGGTAGGTGACAGTCGATGATGTTATATCGCTTTCAAAATCAACTTCAAGACCTGTGAGTTTTGTCCAACGCATTATCTTGTCAATACCATATCCGGCATTTTCGCCTTGTCTTGCGTAGCGGAAGAAGGCTATGATATTGGGATTGCGCGGCACCGATTTCACCTTACCGGGCTTGTCGGAGATACGCACGGCGAAGCGTCCGGGATTTTGGAATTCGATTCTGTCATTGAATACCCTTATGGTAGAGTGCATCGGGCTGAAATAGTCTGCATGAGCGAGAAGATTAACAAGCCCCTCCCTGAGACAATACAACTGGGAATTATCTTCCGGCGAAAAACCGTCCGGCCCCGCCATAAATGGATTGTCAACATACAGGCGCAGCCGTTGCAAGAGCACCTTGAAATATTCCCAGATATTTTCCTGCTCAGGCATACGGTATGTGTAACGACAGTCCGCATCAGAATATGTCGTGCCCGGGATCTCGATGTAATCAATCCAAAAATGAGGTATATATTCCTGCACGATCTCTCCTTTGCCAAGCATAAGCAAGCCACCGTAAGTCAGCTTCCCACGGCTGATTATTCCGGTCTTGATGCAGAACTGCTCGTCATCGAGATCATTGTAACGGAAATCGGGGTTGTAGTCCTTTATTCGGCGGCGGTATGTCTGGAGCGACTGCGTGTTGAGGTCTCCGAACCCCGTACCGTCAACCTCCATTTCAGATTTCATGCCGAATGTCTTTTCACGCATCAGTATGTCTATCTCAATGTCGGTAGCGCGTTGGTCGCCACTGCCGACTCGGACAAACGTATTATTCAGGTTGTTGCCGAAATAGACAGGCTTGTTGGCCGACGTTGGTATATAAAAGGCGAGAACGGCCTTTCCGTCAAAATCAAGGAGCTGTGCGGTGGCGAGAATAGGCACGTTGAACTTAGAGACGGAACGCAGGGTGCTTATGATGTCCTGTTCCATCTTCTCGGCCTTTTCAATGCCCGTTATCTCGTATGTTGACACGCTCTTGACCTTTGTCTCCTTTACACCGAGAATTATCCATCCTCCGGTCGTGTTGGAGAATGCCCCCACGGTCTCCCACATGGATTTGGGAATACCGCCGGACGCTTCCTTGACCTCAAAGTCGTCCCATTCTATATCATTGAGTCTGCCGAGCAGTTCTTCTTTTGTCATTTTTGCGTGTATTAGACTGCAAAGTTACTAATTTTTCGGCGATTATAGCTTAGGATTCAGATATTTTGGCTAAATTTGCAGTCGGAATGGCATCGCGTCGGAATGGCATCGCCTTTCCACGACATTTTGGAAAAAAAGAAGCGTTATGCTTATCTTGTAGTTTGTGAACGTAGGAAATTCAGAAACCGATGCAAGGGATAGCATAGTGGTTCTCACGCATATAGCGTGGGTCACTATTGTTACATCTGCATCAAAGGTTTCCTACGACCTACAAACTAAGACGTGGCATAGTTGGCTCACGTTTTCTTTAATTAATCTTTCCACCGAGTCAGTGGAATAATTGGCTATAGGTTATGAATAAACTGATTCTTACCTCCTTGATTGGCACAGCCCTCTTGATAACGGCGTGCAGTGATGACAACACAGTTTTCAACGAACCAACCCCTATAAGGGCTTATGAGACGGATGTCGAAGTCCTTTCGCAGTTTGTCGAGGTGAACAGTAGCACAGGGCTATTCTCCATCAATCCTGACAGGAAGGTTACGGCAACCGACTACGTTGTCAACCGCTCACGGGAACAACTGCTGGAGGTCAGCTCCATAAACCGGGTTCGGTTTGAGCGCGAAATGGAGCAGGCGAACAATCTTATAGAAGCATATAGAAATGCCGAGAATGTCAGTGTGATATACACAACCCGGACATCGGGATTGGTACGGAACAATGGCGGAGGGACAATGCGTCTGTCAAAAGTTCAGTCAGATAAGATGGGCGGAAAAACAGTGGCCCGGCTGTCGGTGTCAGGCGATGATATTTGCCGAACTGGCTTTTTCTCTATGGAAAATGACAAACGACTTACTGTAAGTTCCGGTAATACATCCACGTTTTATGTATCACAAATCTCTTTTGTGACATCTGACAAAGCTAACAAGGGTACAATCCTTATAGTCGGATTAGGTATGAATACACTGCCATACAATTATTCTATGGAATTGCCGGAGGCTGATGGTGAATATCTTAACATTCAGGGCAAGTCCCTAATTGGAAACGGCACTGTGACAATAGGAATATCCGAATGAAACATATACAGCTTCTCATAATCATATTATCCTGTGTGCTTCTTGCCTCGTGTGAGGAACGCACAGGTTATTATGACGCTGACCAGAAAGAGATAATCAATCTCCTTACCGGCGTAGAGTGGAAACAGACATACGAATATCGACCTGATTTCGAGCCAACTGAGTATAGAGAGGAAGGCCGGATCTATAAGTTCAACGTCAACGGTACCGGCTCATATAAATGGGCAAATTGGAACGACGAGACAATCAAGGGCGATCTGGTTTATTTCCGTTGGACTTTCACTACTGATAATTTCACTGTCATATATATTGACAAGTCAGAACAGTTTTGGCTAATAGACAAGCTCACACCCTCGGAATTATCCGTAACAAGTGCTTTTCAAGACCCTGTGCTTTATCCAAATACCGATAAAATTGTTTGTCGATTCACACCTCTAAGGTAACGTTAGTTTAAATTGTCTCGATTCATAACATATCTACTTTGTCTATTTGTTACAGCAATAGCCGTGGCGCAGGTCAATGTGTCGGGTACTGTGGTTGACAAGGATAGCAATGAGCCATTGACCGGGGCGTCTGTCATAGTAAAGGGCGCGGATGGCAAGATAAAGAAATATGCCACGTCGAAAGGCGATGGTGGCTTTGCTATGTCGTTGCCGTCGGTTGCCGGTTGTCGGTTGGAGGTGTCGATGATGAGCTTCGCCAAGCAATCGATACCGCTCGATAGCGTTTCTTTTCCGATAACCGTTCAGCTTGAACCGGGAACTACACTGCTTAAAGAGGTTACGGTCAAGGCTGACCGCATACATGAGCAGGGTGATACTATCACATATAATGTAGGAAGCTTCGCCCAGCAGCAGGACCGCTCAATCGGTGATGTGCTCAAACGTATGCCGGGAATCAACGTGGAGCAATCCGGCAAGATACAGTACCAGGGAGAGGACATCAACAAATTCTATATCGAAGGCTCCGACCTCCTCGGCGGCAAATACGGCATAGCAACAAACGGCATAAGCCATGAGGATGTGGGCGCGGTCGAGGTGATGGAGAACCATCAGCCGATGCAGGTGCTGTCGGGCATATCTTTCTCAGACAAGGCGGCTATCAACCTCTAAACTGAAAAACAAGGCAAAGGCAACGTGGAGTTTCCACGGCGATGCCGGAGGCGGCTACTCATGGCAGCCCGACGGTGCGATATGGGATGGTGAACTGTTCGCTATGGCGGTGATGCCAAATTTTCAGAACATAACCACATTCAAGACCAACAACATCGGCGAAGACCTGTCGGCACAGGCCACGGACTTTTTCGCTTCCCGCCGTGGAACTGACCTGAGCCGATATGTCGGTGTGTCGCTCCCCGGAGTACCTAATCTCAGCCGTAAACGCACACTGTTCAATCGCTCGGCACTTGTTTCGACCAATGCCCTTTGGAAACTCGGACGCGGAGAGTTCAAGACACAGATTGACTACTCATTCAACCGTATCACGGCAGAGGCGGCAAACGTAACGACCTACTTTCTCAACGATGGCAACCGTGTCGTTACTGAAGACCGCAACGGCGTTGACCGCTCACACTCGCTGTCGGGCAAATTTATCTATGAACTGAACCAGAAGACTGCATTCATCAACAACACCCTGAAAACCAATATCGACTGGGATGATGTGCGCCTGGGCGTCACCGGTTCACTGTCCAACAACCAGACGGCATCGCTTCCCGACTACTATGTCGGCAATGATTTCAAGCTTATAAAGAGATTCAACGGCAAGCACCTCGTCACTTTCATAAGCAAAAACGAATGGGAGTCACTGCCGCAGACGCTTTCCGTGTCGATAAATGACGGATTTATGCGTCAGCAGGTCAAAGACCATGCTTTCTATACCAACGAGAGTGCCGCATACGCTTTCTCCGTCAAGTGTATCACAATCAGTCTTGAAGGAGGTGTCAAAGGATATGTCAGAACTATGAGGTCAGAGTTACCGGACATGCCGGAGGAAATACCGGGCGAGACAACGAATGTGCTGAACACAAACTATTTCACGGTTTATGCTACCCCGAAATTCGAGTATTGGGTTAGACGTGTCAACTTCACTCTAAATGCTCCCGTCAGCTTTGCCCATTATACCTTTGACAAGGCTCTTGCCAACCGTAGCGAGGTTTATTTCTCGCCGTCATTGAGCATGAACTGGAAACCCAATAACCGCTTTGAGATGAGCGTGAGCGGTGGCACCGGACGTTCGCCGATGGATCTCAACATGATTCAGCCCGGATATGTGATGACAAACTACCGCTCGTTCCGTCGAGGTATCGATGACTTCTATAATTCGTCCTCCCAACGGGTATCCGGCAGACTATCCTACAAACACACCCGTCGCGGAATATTCGCAAACGCTATGGTGATGCAGTCATGGAGTCACAGACCCTACACTTTGGCACAGCAGCTTTATGGCGACTATGTGGTTTATTCCTACACCGATGCCGAAAGCGACGGACAGATGCTGATGGCAAGCGGCAACATAGGCAAGACACTTGACTTCATGCGAGGTAGCGCAAACATCAACGGTTCGTTCAGCCGCAATGAATCGCATCTGATTTCAGAGAATACCAATGTCAACTCGGTCGGCACTTCGTGGTCGGTAGGCGCAAAAATCAACGGAGCGCCGCTGCGCTGGTTCAGTTTCGACTACCGTTTCGAGTGGGCATCGAGCCGTATGTCCATGAACGGCACAAATGCCTCGTGGCTCGGAAATATGGAGAACGAGCTTCTGCTCAACATCATGCCCCACCGCAAATGGGAATGGCACATAAGCGGCGAACACTACCGCAACGAACTGACTGCTGATCAGTTCAAAAACGTGTTCCTTCTCGACACCAAGGTGATCTTCAAGCTCAACAAGCGACTTGAGCTGTCCGCCTCGTTGAGCAACATCTTCAATCAGCGCACATACAACTACACAACATACAATCAGCTCACCTCCTTCGAGAGCCAACGCTGGCTCCGAGGCCGCGAGCTGTTAATCTCAATATCTCTCAGAAAATGAACAAACTACTCACCTCAATCTTCATGTGCTTAGTGGCTATATCTGCAATGGCACAGAACAAAGCTGAAATCATTGTCAGCTATGATTCATCGTTCCCCAACAAATTCGGTAAAATCAACACCGGCAAAATGTCGCTTTTGGCTTCTACAACGGAAGCTAAGTATTTCAACGACCTAAGCCTTTGGGTGGATTCGTTGAAATCGACACCGGAGGGGAAGGCTCAATACATGGAGATAATCAAAAAGGCGTGTATGACTGTCGAGCCTGACGGTTCAGTCTCGTTTGACATGAGAAAAGGTCCAACCAAACCTACTAACAGCTATGTTTTCACTGACCTCGCACAGGACTGTCTGACGCATTACAATAAATTTGGTGAAGATAACGGATATTACACCGAGCCGCTTTCCGAAATGCAATGGACAATAGTGGAAGATTCTACCGCAACAGTCCTCGGTTACGAATGTATCATGGCTGAAAGCGATTATCATGGCCGCCATTGGAAAGCATGGTTTGCAACGGAACTGCCGATGCCATTCGGTCCGTGGAAACTTCACGGACTGCCCGGTCTAATCCTTAAAGCCGAAGCCAATGGTGGCTTCTCGTTTGTAGCTACGGGACTTGAACGTACCGACCGCATTATGACACCTATGTATATGCAAGGCGATTATTCGAAGGTTGACCGCAAGGAAGCTCTGAAAAATGCCGAATATTTTGCCAATAATGAAGAGAGCATTATGAATGCCCAAGGTCAGAATGTGAAAATATACTCCACCGACGACCAAGGCAACAAAATCGAGACCCCTAAATATGACGGCCTTAAACACAACATCGAACCTGACTACAAAATGAAATGAAAAAGATACTTACATCAATCATCGTGTGTTTTGTGGCGATAGCCGTGAGCGCGCAACAGAAGGCTGTCATTGAAGTCAGTTATTCAGAAATCTCTTTCTATGAGAACGGTGTGGAAAGAGGCAACAAATATCATCTTCTTGCAAATGCAGGGCAGTCAAAATTTTTTAATCCACGTTCCGAAGAGATAGATTCGCTGACATCAACCCCCGAAGGACTTGCCAACTTCAAAAAGACGCAGGAGGCAGCGTTTCAGGCCATGATAGCGCAGGGCGCGATAGACGTGACCAAACTGCCACGCAAAAAGGAGACTTTATATGTCGTGAAGTCAGCGGCCGATTCCACTATCACTGTCTATGATGTGATCGGCACTGACGAGCCTGTATATTACACGGAACCCTTCTCGGAAATGGTTTGGGAAATCGGTGACAGCACCAAGACCATACTCGATTACGAGTGCATACAGGCTGAAACTGATTATCATGGCCGTCATTGGACTGCATGGTTCACCCCCGAGATCCCTATTCAGGATGGACCATGGAAATTCCATGGACTCCCCGGCCTGATACTTGAGGCAAGAACTGGCGAAGGTAGGTATGGTTATGTCGCTGATGGGATTGAGAGATCCGACAAGATAATAAACGGAATATATGGAGCCGACACGTATGAGAAACGAGACCGAAAGGCAATATTACGGGCTATGAGAGCCATGCGCGACAATCCCATGGGGCATCTTAACGCCAAGGGAATTAAAGTGGAAATCTTACCGGAAACTTTGTCAAAGGAATCAAAGGGCGGAGATTTTATAGAAACGGATTATCGTTAATTTGATTGCTATGAGATTATTTTCTCTGATAATGCCTGCTATACTTGCAATAGTCTTTTCAATTGCCGTCAGCGCAAAAGAGCTGACAGTCATTCCGGAAATTGAAATGGTTGATGTGGAAGGTGGCACTTTCACAATGGGGCTTGATGAAAGCGAGGCTGAACACCTGTATGAGACCCCTAAACATGAGGTAATATTGTCCGATTTCCGTATAGGTAAATATGAAGTGACACAAGAATTGTGGGAAGCCTTTATGGGTGATAATCCGAGCATTTCCAAAGGAGATAAATTACCGGTAGAAAACATCTCATGGTATGACATACAGGTGTTCATAAAGAAACTCAACAAGCTGACAGGAAAAAAATATCGTCTGCCAACGGAAGCCGAATGGGAGTTTGCTGCAAGAGGTGGAAATAAGACCGCCGGATATTCTTTTATCGGTAGTGATAATCCAGACTCTACGGCATGGAGTTCCTACAATTCATGGATGCAGCCGCATCCAGTTGGTACAAAAATGCCAAACGAACTTGGTATATATGATATGGGCGGAAATGTGTCTGAATGGGTGCAGGACTGGTACGGAAATTATTCAGAGAAAAACCAAAGGAATCCCCATGGAGCTAAGAAGTCAGACATAGGAAAGATATTCCGTGGAGGTAGTTGGAATGTCATTCCGGATTATAACAACCCCGGTTGTCGGTTTGTAAGCAATCCGAATTTCAAATCTCCGTATATCGGTTTTAGATTGGCAGAATGAATACAGCTGAAAAAGACAACGACAGGCAACCCCAGCAGTGATGTCGGGGTTGTCTTTTTCTATTTATCACTTGAAAATTTCGTCCACGCGGTTGACGGCATCGTCTTTCTTCTGGTCGATGATTTTCGCGTATATCTGCGTTGTGGCAATATTCTTGTGGCCCAGCAGCTTGCTTGTTGTGTATAGGTCAACATCAAGAGTAAGCATGAGGGTAGCGAAGGTATGGCGGCTCACATGAAAAGTGATTTCCTTCTTCACCCCGGCAGCTTTCGCCCAGTTGCCGAGTATTATGCTGACACGACTTGTGGTCGGCAGGCTGAAAACCTTGTCATCATCGGAGGCATCGCCGCGTTCCGGCAGCCACCGCATTGCCTGTGACGAAAGGGGAAGATAAATCGGAGTGTCGGTTTTCTTCATCACTACCGACACTCGCCACTGTTCGCCGTCCTTGTGAATCTGCCCCCACCGCAAGGCGCGGATGTCGCTTGTGCGGAGTCCGCAGTAACATGAGAAAAGGAACGCCCGCTTCACATGCTCGCGTGTCGGACAGTCGGTGGCAATCAGTCGTTTCAGCTCGTCAATCTCCAGATAGTTGCGCTGGCTCTCGACATGATACACGCGGTCGTTAGACGATATACGGTCAAAGGGATTTTCCCTGAGATAGTCGTTTCGGACAGCCCAGTTGAATGTCGCGCTTAGAGAAGCCGTGAGTGAAGCAATGGAGTTGATTGCAAGCGGTCTCTTCGTGCGGGATTTATAATCATTGCGCAGGAAATGGGTAAACGCTATGCAGTAGTCCTTGTCGGCCTGTTTCAAGGTCACACCGTCACCCCGGAACTGTATCAGTGCCTTTTTCAGTCCGCTGAAAGCCGACGACCCCATAGACTTGCCGTTGTCATCAATCCATTTCTTGTAGAGGTCTATAAGGTCAAGCAGCCTCATGCGTGAGTGGAGCATGGAGTTGGTGACACCTTTCTCGTTGTTGGTAAGCTGAATAATGCGGTCAGCCTTAACCTTGTTGGCAAGGGCAAGGTTATGTTCGTTCAACGCCCGGCTCGCAGGGTCAAGCTCCGGGACTATGTAGAGTTTCAGGAACTCGTATGTGCGTTTGCCGTCGCGGTATATGTCAAGATAAATCGACTTGTTGCCGTTCTTCAGTTCCTTGAAGCGGATTCTTACAGGCTCTTTCGCCTTGACTGTTTTCTTTGGTCGTGCCATATTCAGAGAGATTTAATCGAGTTGTAATGCTTTAAGTTTTTCATCCATCGGGGCAATCTTGCGCTCGGTCATGGCGAGATAGCCTTTGGCATTTTTCGATGCGATTCCCATGAGTGAGCAGAATGTGGCGACATCAGCACCGGTGGATAATATAAGATAGGCGAATGTGTTTCGCGCCAGAGTGAAGTTGAGCCGTTTCTCAATCCCGGACTTGTTCTGCCACAGTTTCAATATGTTGTTTATCTCGGTATCTTTCGGCAAGCCTTTGAATATTAGCCCCCGATGGTTCGATGTTTCGGGAAGCCAGCGCAAGGCGTTTGACGAAAGGGGAATGAATATCTTTCGGGATTGACACCAGACCGACATCCTGCCGTCGTTATCGTTCTTTATGTCTTTCCATTTCAGGTTGACAATATCGAGAGCCGTCAGCCCGGTAAAAATGGAGAATAGATAAGCCTGTTTCACCTGTGGACGGGATATAACAGGGCACTGGGTATCCATGAGTAACTTGATTTCGCCAACCGACAGATGTAATTTCTTTGGCCGCTCACGGGTTATGCGGTCATGGATTTTAACAAAGAAAAGAGGATTGCGCCTCATCAGCCCGTTCTCGACGGCGAGATTTAACGCCGCGCTGAAAAGATAGATGTACGCCCTCGCGGTTGTCATCTTGAGTTTGCCGTGGACGCTGTGGTACTCATTGCGCAGGAAATCCACAAGACCGTCGCAATATTCCACATCAACAGACGACAACAAGACATTCTCGCCTCGAAAAGCCACAACCGCCCGATACATCCCCATGATATTGCCCGCTGTGGATTTATCCCCTCGCTCCAATATCAAAGTATGATAATCCTTGATTACCTTTGCAAGAGGAATGTCTGGCATTGCAGCATCAATCTCGATGCCATTCTCTCCGGCTGTCAGTTCTTCAATGCGGCTACGCCTGATATCTTCTGCCTTTCTCATAACCGCCTTGTTCCCGGCAGCGGTCTTACGGCTGGTCTCGGGTAACAGATACAGGCGCAGGCTCTCGCGGACGCGCTTTCCGTCCTTGTAGTAGTCAAGGTATATGGACTTGCGACCGCCGTCTATATCCTTGTATTTCAGGTTGATTCTTGATTTGGAGAGATTCATGCGACAGTTATTTGTTACTTATTAGTCATTTTACAGATACAAAATTACGAATTAATTTTATAAGTAACAAACAAGTTGCAATTAAAGTAACAAAATTATCCTCCTCGCGGAGAATAAAGGAATCACAAACTCAATGCGTATATTATTTATAGCATTGTATATCAATATACATATACTCCAATTCATTCTTATAAATTACACTATGTAGAGAATGTAAACAGTTTGGTGGAAGAGCTGGATATGCGCCTTCGCCTCCATGATGAAATTGGCTTCAAGTCCGGCACGCTCGGCAAGGAACGGTATGTCGCCGTCAAGAATATATATCTGCTTGCGCTCCTCGGTCACGAGCGACACGCAACGCCACACGGTGAACCCGCAGATGGCGGCGCAACCTATTATGGTTGCCATTACCGTCATCATTGCGAGCCGTGTTTTCTGTTCAAGGGATTTTATCAGCATGATAATCTTATTTGTCTGATTAAGAGGTGTGTTTCAGATTTCTCCCAGCCTGTGCGCCGATTGAACCGGCCACGTTCCGGGTCACGTTGGTGGCTTTGAGAGCCGCCGAACCGCCCATCATAGCCGCGCCCATAGCGACACTGCCTGAGGGGGAGGCGGCACCGCTGCTGACACCGCCGGGTATGAGCCATGAGGCGACTTCGGGAACGAAGCGTATGATATAGGCCCCGACAAGCATACCCATAGCGTACATACAGTTGGAGCCAATGCCCTGCAAACCGAGCGCGCCTATCTGCTCCCATGAGTTGACAGCCCCGTGCAACAAGTGGTTGTAGGCCACCAGGTCCTCCTGAAGATTATACATCAGTATGAAGTCTATGTAGTACAGGCACATATATGTCACGAAGCCCCATAACGTGAGGGAGAGGAATTTTGACATCCATTGGCTCCATGCCGAGTTCCACGGCGGAGCGAGTGACAGGGCGAACATTATGGGGCAGAACACAATCATTATCGCTATGAATATCCTCTGCGCCACAAGTATGCCGTAATATGACATCTGGAAAATCAGCTCACCGACAAAGCGTATCACGTCGTTTATCCATTCGCTTACCTTTGTCTCCGCGGCCACCGCCGCACGCTGGGCGTAGTTGTTGATGGTCTCGCCGAGGTTTTCCACGTTATACACGAGTTTGTCCCACCAGTTCGCGTCCTCGCCGATTGCGGCCACCTGTTTAGCAGTGGATATTGAATCCTGCACTGCCCGGAGGCGTTCAAGGTACTCGCCTTGCTTCTGGGCCACTTTCAGCTCCAGTGCCGCGACCTCTTTGTTCTTCGCCATAGCCATTGACTTAGTGGTGGCTTCCAAAGACTTGCCGGGCATCTGGAGAGCCGAGCATATCCATGAGGAAGATGATATGCACATTGATATGCCTATGATGCGGAGCAGCTTCATTATGTCCATTCCTCGCCGTCCGAGCATCATCATCCAGCACTCGTATGAGCCTACGCACAGGGCGAGCAGCAGTCCGAGCATACGGGCGAAGCTGATGGTGTCGCCTAAAATTGCCACATTCGGAAACGCCTCCATCGCCACAAGCAGCTTGTCGAGGCTCTGGTCGATGGCCGGAAGCCCCATTGTGCAGAGTATTGATAATAAAGTCATATAGTTTTCAATTAGTCAGGTTAATGTTAGTAATGGGTGGCGGCCACTGCCGCGAGGCGGGCGGTGCGCGACACCAGTTTTCCCATCTCGGCCTTTGCCTCCTCGTATGCTTGCTGACGCTTTGCGTTCTCCAGCCCGTAGCCGACCCCCTGTTTATGGATATAGGCGATATTGGCGCAGATGATCTCGTTCTGCCGTGACAGCTCGTCAACCTGATACTTCATCTTCCCCTTGCTCTTGTTAAGGCAGTAGAGAAGCCCGTCAGCGATACAGTCCTGCATACGGCTGAACTCGTCCTTGTAGATCGAATAGGTGACATCGACAGCCCGGTCAGCCTCGCGTGCCAGTTCCTCTTTGTAGAGCGATTCGACGTATGCACGCTCTTTCTCCACTTTCGAGAGTTTCTGCCGTTGGGTCTCTTCTGCCGTGACACGCACAGGCATGATGCGTTTGACATTTGATTTCTCCTCCTTGAAGCGGACGCGGTAGCCTGATTTGAAGCCGGCCCACTTCCAGTACATTTCCGCGCCGGAATAATTCTTGTGCAGGAAATAATAGTACCAGTCAGGAGCGAAGTCCCACGGCCCGTTCTCCATCGAGAGCCATTGTTTCTCCTTCTGGTCGTCATGGATTTTGGGCGTCTTGGCCGACACCGCCGCCGGGAGTGCCGCTATGAGCAGGGCGAGCGATAATGCGGTGATAGTTCTGAATTTCATGATCGGTATATGTTTATTTGTTCCACTTGTTGATTACCGCTCCAACAATCTCGTCCTTTACATCGGAGGTGAGTATCTCCCAGATGTAGTCAGGCTTCCAGCCGCAGTTTGTCATGAGATAGCACCACAGGTTGGCGTTGTCGATAATCCGCCGGGCGTTCTCTATGGTGTCCTTCAGCGACATGACAAGGTTCATCTTCTCGTCCATCGAGGCTTTCATGAGGTTTATGCCGGAGGCGGCCACGGTAGCGTATAGTTTCTGTGCGTGCTTTATCTCGCGTGCTATGGCAAGGTTGGCGTCGGCATAGTACCACGCGACAAAAGGCTTCTTGGTCACATACTTGTAGGTGTTTACCGTAAAGTCCTTGTATTCCTTTGTCAGCAGATAGAGCGAGCTGGCGGTCGAGGATATGGCAGCGGCGAGTACCACGTATGAGTATGCGTTGTTGAGCTTCGTGTCGAGCGTAGAGCGTACATCATTGAACTTCTCCGCCCCTTTGGTGACAAGAGATTGCTCCCCGAAGCTCGTGGCTATGCGTGCCAACGCCTGGTCTTCATCTTTCTTGACAGCCTTGTGCAGAGCCATAAGAGCCTCGAATGTCGGCAGGTCTTTCGGGAAGTCGAAGGCAAATGACTTCAAGGGAAGAAGCAGAGCCACCAGAGCTATGATTGTAAGTTTCCGTATCATCATGGCTCAGTCATTTTATAATCCGCAGTCCGTTCCAGTTGAGTATCAGCATACTGACCTGATTCTGCATGACTTTCATGTTGGCCCAGCCCTCCGGGTCTATTGCGAAAAACAGGTCTTCTTTTGTGGCGTACTGAGCCATAGCCATCATAGCCTGAACCTTGTAGCGGATTTCGAGAAGGTCGGTGTATATCCTGTTGGCTACCGTCAGGCGGTCATAGCGGTCAAGGAGATTGTATCCGTCGCTCTTGGTCTCGGCAGTAGCCTGGCCTTTGAGGGGATTCTGAACCTTGCCGTTGTTGACTATGTTGATGAAGTCGGCCACAAGCTGCTGTGTCTGGGCTGTGAGGTTGCCGAGTTCGTTAAGGCAGAGTGCCTTGTTGGTGAACTTGGCCTTGCTGACTGTCTTTATCAGTTCCGGCACGCTCTTGACTATGTCGAAGGCGCACAGTCCTATCTCCACATAATATTTACTCTCGGTGCCGAAGCCTGAGATATTCTCCATAGTCACCTTGTAGAGTTCGGTGATAGTAGCCATGCTCACGGTGTATTGCTCCAGCTTGTTCTGCTTTGCGGATATGGAGTCAAGTCTCCTGTTGTGCTGATCCTCTATGGCTTTCTGCGATGCGAGATTGGTGGTCACCGCTTTCAGGCAGTACGGGTCAATCACCACTTTCCATGCAAATAATTTTATAGGGGTGACTGAAAACGCAATAATCCAGATAAATATCTTGATGGTGTCAATCATAACCTTGTGTAATTTGTTTTATTTGTGTAACTTTGCACCGTTAAAGCGAGAAATATGGCAACACCAATAAAAGCGGTGCCTATTCTTACAGGTGAATTGGCTGAAGAATTTATCTTCCGTGCGGAAGAGAATGAGAGAAAGCCCAGAAGAGAAGTCTCACCTGAACGGCAGAAAGAAATCTCCGACTTTCTGAAACGATCAAAGGAATACGTACCATCATGGAGAAGGCGGCAGTGACCCCGATAATCAGTCTTGAAAAAGACTGCATTATGGTCAAGCTTACTAAGGATGTTCTGGAACATTGCCAGAAGTTCACTTGTGGCGAGGAGGATTTGGATGACTTCTTTGCCAATGACGCTATTGCCTATGCTAAAGACCTTATGGGCAAGACGTATTGCTGGCTTCTGAAGAATGATGATACAAAAATCGTAGCGATGGTGACACTGGCAAATGCTGGTATTCAGACAACCCATTTGCCCAACAACCCCAAAAGGAAACTTAACAAGCATATAGCCTATAATAAGCGTGGACGTACATATCCCGCTGTACTTATAGGAAGGCTTGGAGTTGCAACCGATTATCAGGGCAAGGATTATATGATAGGAGCCCAGCTTATGAACTTTGTCAAGCCGTGGTTCAGTGGAGAGGATAACAAGACCGGTTGCCGCTTTATTCTCGTAGATGCCGTAAACAAAGAACGTACAATCAAATACTACGAGCGAAATGGTTTCATCCCATTGTTCCCAAGAATAGAGGATGAAAAGATTTTTTATGATATTCCGATGGAGGAAGACCTCAGGACCAGAATGTTCTTCCACGATCTTATCGATTGATAAAATTAATTCCATAGCGACATTACTTTCTGTTGTTGGTTGACCTTACGGGCAAAATCAAGATATTTGGATATTCCGGCTCTCTTGCGGTCGGCCTCGATGTTGGTTATCGCCTCCTGCATGGTGCTGTAATGACGTAGATATATTTTCAGAGCCTCTTTCTCGGCTCGCTCGGTGGTGTAGGCCCAGTAACATTCCGGCGGCTCCTCGACGCCATACACATCGGAGTTCTGGCCACGGCATATCCACACCTCTTTGAAGTAGTTGCGTCCCTCCTTGTTATTGAGGGCGTTGACTGTGAATATCTGCTGTTTCTGAATGGGGGTCAGTCCGAGTATGGCCGCTATGTCGCTGTACCTGTCCTTGAACTTCGACTGGTCGAGCAATATCTTCACATCGGAGTTGTTGATTATCGCCTCTTTTACGATGGGAGAGTCTATCACATCGTTAAGCTCCTGTGTCACCACACCGGCTATGCCGTGGAACTTGCGGACGGTCTTATACAGGAACTTTATGTACTCCGCCATAGTGGGCGAGGCTATCGCTTTCCATGCCTCCTCGATTATCAGGGCCTTGCGACCTTTCTTGATACGCATTTTCTGGAGAAAAACGTCCATGATTATCAGCACAACGATAGGGAAAAGCACCGGGTCGTCTTTAATCTTGTCGATTTCAAAGACTATGAAACGCTCGTCGAAAAGAATGGTGTCGAGGTCGGAGTTGAGAGTGACCTCCAGTTCGCCGCCACGGTAGAACTGTTTGAGGATAGCGGCGAAGTCGCGTATGTCGAAATGTATCTTCTCCAGCGATGTGATTTGCGGTATTCGTTCAAGGGCGAACTCGTAATAGGTGTTGAAGGAGAGCGACGGCACTTTGAGGCGGCGTTTCTGCTCCTCCATGTGGTCTATCTGCCTGTCAATCTTCATAAGCATCGAGGTCTCGTGCAGTTCTTTCTTATACACCTCAATCTTTGAGGCCGCTTTCTCTTTCTCAGCCTCGGTAGTGGCACGGTCAACAATCATGGCCCGCAGTGCCCGGCACTGTCGGATTATCTTGTTGCGCCGTTCCTCCGATGGGAGTATGAGGGCGCGGACGGTTGTCTTTGTTTCCGGCTCAGGTGAGTTTATCTGTTCCTCGATGTCACGCATATCGGTGGCGAACTTCTCGTAGTCGTCCTCCATCTTGTATGCCACAAGAAGTTCCTGTCGAAGATTCTCACGTTCAGTATCCGTGAACTTGTCAAAGGGATGGAAATAGGCATCGTAATATTCCACAATAGTCTGGTTGACAATCATATCCTCAATCTTTGAGGGAAGCTCGTTTCCCTTGAAAATAAGGAATATCAAGGATTTGAGGAAGTTCTTTTTCTCACCGAAGTTAAGGTCATATTCCTCGCGTGTCACCTTGAAGGGATTCATAGAGATTGGTTTCTCCTTTGAATATGAAATATATGTGCCTTGAAAATAACCGCAGATGCCCTCATAGGAGTCACCGGTATCGACCATCACGACGTCGGTGTTCTGCTCCAGCAACTGTCTTACCACACTGTTCATGTGGAATTGATGTGAGAGGATTTTTATTGCTGAAAATCAACGATATAAGAAAATAAAGGTACAAAAATCCCGATAAGAAAAAAAGGAATATAAAAGCAGTTTTTGAGGTGGCAAAGCAATGAGAAAAGGTTTATGTTTAGGATGCAAAATTTAACACAATCTTAACATCTGATAGATATTTTTATATTTCACAGACAATAAAACAGAATGAGGTCAAAATAGCAAAGCACTTGTCAAGGAATTATTTTTACCACTAAAATACAGGCTCTTGAACGCTCTGAGAAGCAAATGAGGTACAAAAATGGGGAAAATGAGCTTTGAAATGCTGATTTTGTCTGTCATCGAGAGACTTTTATAGGATTTTTACTACCTTTGTAATTGGATTGAGGCAACTCTATCCAAGACATATGAAATAAAAAGAAGCGTTATGCTCATCTTGTAAGTGAAAACGTAGGAACTTTTCATTCGGTGCAAGAGATAGCATAGTGGTTCTCACGCATATAGCGTGGGCTGCTATTGTTACATCTGCACTAATGGTTTCCTACGACCTTCACTTAGAAACTGTTTAAAATTAGAATTGAAAAAATGTTATAGGGCATAACAAACCCTCAGCCAAAGTGTTATATAAACGAAGTATTCTTCGAAAATGATTGTCGCAAACGTAAAAATTCACTACGGAGCCTATTCGAAGCGGTATTATACCTACTGGTCACAGGATGTCAGTGGAGGATGCTTCCACACGATTATCCCAAGTGGCAATTGGTGTACTATTACTTCCGAAAGTGGTCCAAAGAAGGTAGAATCGAACATTTGCTCAACAAACTTGTACGAAAGGTGAGGAAGAAACGAAATCAATCAGAAAGTCCCTCTGTGGGAGCATTGGATGCCCAGAGCGTTAAATGGGGCAACCGTAAGAGTGACAATGGATTTGACGCAAACAAGAAGGTCAAGGGCATCAAACGTAACATCGTGGTTGACCGCAATGGCTTTATTCTTGCCCGGACAGTATGCAGTGCATCGGTTCATGATTCCCATCAGGCTCACCCATTGTGTAATGCAGCAGACAGAGAGTGGGAACGGCTTGAAAAGGTTCTTGGTTACCGTGGGGAGATTGCTAAAGATATTGAAAAAGATTTTGCAATCAGCCTTGAGGTTTCCAATACTCCAAACGGGACTAAGGGATTCATACCGAAACCTCTCAGATGGGTAGTCGAGAGAACTTTCTCATGGCTTGATTGGTTCCGTCGCCTTTCACGCAATTATGAAGAATCAACAGAGGTCGCTGAAGAAATGATTGATTTGGCTGCCATAAAAATTTTATTGAATCAAATTTAAACAGTTTCTTAGACGTGGCATAGTTGGCTCACGTTTCTGCATTATAAATTAATCTCTCTATTGAGCCATACGAGAAAGGAAAAAGTATGAAGCAAATAACTACAATTATTCTGTTCATTGCCTTGATGTTCTTTTCAAGTTGCAATAAGGATGAGCCAAAGTTTTCATCATCTGAAATTCAAAGAGCACTTTTTGAAATGAAAGGCACATATCATGGCGAAATGAGTGTTTCCTACTATCATGGGGAAACAATATCTGAAGGTAATGCGTGCAAAGCTGTTTCAAAGGATTCCTTGACAATCGACATGGATTTGTCTTTAATGGCACAGTCTATTACAGATGAAACGATTGCATCCCGACTTCGTGACATCGGAACAGTTCAGGTCAAAGCCGCTTATGAATTTTATCAAATGGACGAGCAAATGTATCATTTTGTGTTGCTCCCCAAGGATGTAATTTGTATTGGCGGATATGGTGCTCCCGAAACAGTTAGAATCGTTTTTGATCAAATTTTTGGCGGCAGTGCCGATTACTTTCATCATAGCATAATGTTCAACCTGTCTCCGAAAGAGCTATGGTTCGGAGATAAAAAATATGAACCATTCCAACAGCTCGTATATCATTTTGGAGGAAATTATGAATAACAAATACCATACCCATATGAAATCACACTTTCTTAAGATTCAATTCATCTTAATCGTCTCTCTCTTAATGTGTGCCTGCACTGACGATAATGAAGAAGGGAAAAAAGTAACTGATTATAGCGAATACACAATCACGGTAGCTTCTATGAAACTCCCAGGTGTTTTAACATCGAGTGGCAATAATATACTTGCTGATGTATATGCTGTAAAAGACGAGAACTCCACCGAGTGGGAGGCTCATGGCGAGATTGCCAAGTTTGAATACGAAGAAGGATATGAATACCAAATACGTATCAGTGAGACGAGCTACTTGGATTATCGCATGGGCGACCCGGCTTGGACTGAATACGAGCTATTGGAAGTTATATCGAAAGAACACAAGAACTCTGAGAATTTGCCTCCTCATTTCATCCCGAATTGGTATTTTGAAAAACATTGTTCGTATATTAATCCGGAATTTGCCTATGCCATTGACGCTGATAAAAAGGAGGACATTGAGAACGACCTTAAAACCGATGTCGCATATAAGTTTGGAGGTTCATGCTGTTATATGTGTAATGCCGACAAATGGTTTCTGTTGGATTCTGATATGCAGACAAAGGAGCATGGCATTGTGATTAGGAAAAGTAAGGATCCAACGGAATTCCCTGAATCATACAAACTCCTCATGCCGGAACAACAGATAGTTGCATTTGGTCAATATGATTTTGTGACTGTGCCGGAAGAACCCATTATGCAATATGATGTGATGATTAGCCGACAGTTTCCAACCAAATCCATTAGTCGAGAAACATATATACTATGGCTATATAAAGACATCACGGCTTACTATCAGAGCAAATATCCAGATTCCAACATAAATGCAGTCGTGATTCGCTATGTAGTGTCGAATCCATGATAATAAAGAATTTTACGCATCATGTGGCTAAACAAGCATTATTATACTGATAATTTCAGTGAGATAGTCCATAGCACACGACCGATAGGTGCAGAAGAATTGGCTGACAGATTCTTCCGCGCACCGCAGTGGATTATTACCTTAATGAAGTGCCGTAATACAATGGTAAAACCCTTTGGTCTTAAGGGAGAGAAGAAATTATCGGATTTAATCAAAATCGAATCCGAAAATGTGGCCTCACTAAATAAAATCGACAAACATCTTGATTACGAGGTTATGCTGATAACTGAAAATCTCGGAAACGGCAATCAACGCATATCGGTCAGTACAAAGGTCTGCCTGCATAACTGGCTGGGGAAATTATATTTCGCTGTAATAAAACCGTTTCATAGATTAATCTGTAAGACATTGATAAAACGAGTTCGTAGGAATTTAGAATTATCATAAAGCCTGTCCTCGCCCTCTCTCAATTTTCCAATCATACCGACCTTCCGCGACATCGCCAATCTCATTGAGTGTGTGGCGATGTTTTATTTCATCAAAGGGCTGTCGGTGTTCCGCATAGTCACAGAGCCATGCACCTATTGCTTTCTTCTGCTCGGTGGTCTCGCCGTAGCTCTGCATGACGCTCTTGATGTCGGCGGCTTCGGAGGGAGAAAAGAGTGATTTGTGCCGTTCCGTGGCGAAATGGATAATCGCATCAATGGCTCGTCTGAACACCTCGCTTGCCTTGTAGAGAATATTCGCAATAATATTCAGAATGTCCTGGCTCGATTTCAGCGCACTCTGTAACCGCTCTATTGTCTTGTCCTTCTCCGCCGTTGCCCGGCTCACCGCCATGCTGATGCGGTGCTGCTCTCCGGTCTTCTGCTCCCGAAGTTGCCGTAGTGCCGTGTCTCTCTCGGATTCAAAAATGTCAGCCATTGCCATAGCACTGTCACGTTCCAGTTCGACCGTCCGTTTCGCTTCGACCAATGAACTTGTACGCTTCTCCACCTCTTTTCTGACGGCATCGGGGAAAGATTCTTTGATATGCTCGTTCTCAGCTTTCAGTCTCGCGTTCTCCTGCTCGATGGCTGCATATTTGCCTTTGCCGAAAAGATTGGCTATGCCGGATTTGATGCTGTCCGTGTTCTCACGATCAACTTTCCGTGCGTGTTCCTCCTTGTCGGCAATCTCGCTGTCAAGTTCCATGCTGCGCCGTTGCTTCTCCATGTTCCCGACTTGGATTTTCTCATGTTCCATTTTGGCTATGTCTGCTTCACGGAGTGCCGCATCCCTTTCGGCTTCGGCTGCTACCTTTTCCGCCTTTACCTGTTCGGCTTCCTGCCGCTGCTTGGCAAGAATGAAATCCGCACGTTCCAGATGTTCCTTTCCCGTCTGCTCTTTTGAGCTGCCCCTTTCCATGTCAAGGCATTCAGCCAAAAGCGTCTGCATTTCGCTCATGGCTTTCTCGTCCAGTTTGCAGGATTTGCCTGTGTCGTGGTTCATCCAGTCCCATACTATATGGGCGTGAAGATTGGGCTTCCATGTGGCATTGTCACCGGGAATGCCGTAATGCCCCTCGTCACGGTGGATGAAGATTTGCAGTGCTGAGATTCCCCATCGCTCCTTACACACCTCGCAGAAATGCCGCAACTGCTCCAACGTGGTATCATCCTTGATTACCACGACACCCTCTTTGAGCGGAGTGCTGCCGCGCACGACGGTCACCTTTCCCGTCTTCTTGTTCACACGCTCCCGGTCTTTGGTCTGCATCGCCCGACCTGTCTTATCCTTTACCATCGCGGCTATCTGATTGTATCGGTCGGTCAGTGTCGAGTTCTCAAATTCAGGTGCTACCCATGTCTCGTTTGCCGCCATGAGGTCAGTGCGGACATAGAACTTTTCCTTGCCGATACGGGCGAGGTATTCTGTTGTCCGCCTGTTGTGTGCCTCGCTGCTTCCAATGTTGCAGGGCTTGATGTTGACTGATGTCTTCTGTGCCATAGGCATGATGATGTTTACAGATTTACAATAGGGAAAAGGGTTATTAGGGCGGAGCCTTAATCGGAGGGTGCAGGGAGAGGGTCACTTCCTGCTCGGGGTTCTCAGGGGTCGAGACCTCTGAGCGGAGATTCCAAAGAGAGGGTCACTCTTTGGTCAGGGGTGTTGGGGGCTGACAGCCTCCGACCGGGTTCTTAGGGCAGAGCCATAAGTGGGACGGGGCAAAGCCCGGCCACTCGGGAGAGCCCACAACTACGGAAGCGAAGCGTGTAGTTATAGTGGGCTACTAACCAATGTGCAATATTACATTATTGATTTATAGCTGTATAAACAGATTTGTATGTTGTTAAGCAACGAATAGGTAACAGAAATAATTTTTATCTGCGTATGCGTGACGTATAGAAGAATAGTGTGCTTTTCACTTACAAAAGTAGGGATAAAAAATGGAATTTGGAATAATTCCATGATGTATTTATAAACGGGTGCTTGCGTTCACAATGGACTGTTTTATAGTCTTACCCATAATCTAAATCATCAAATCGTTAGTTCTTAAATTATTTCCGTACCAAAATCGCAATTCTTTCAAGTAAAATGCGTAATTTTGTGTAACTTAAGGTAATTGGTTACATGAAACAACGGGTAAAAATAATCGGAATATCACGGCATCGCCTCTCAACTGATGGCGATGGTGTTACTACGCTTGTTGCCTTTCATGGCTGTCCTCTCAATTGTCGATATTGCCTGAACCCGCAGTCGCTGGGCGATGCTGGACATTTCCGCGAGTATTCGTCGGAGGAATTGTATGCCGAAACGAGCATTGACGAACTTTATTTCATCGCCACAAACGGAGGCGTGACTTTCGGAGGCGGCGAGCCATGTCTGCGTCCGCAGTTTATTCGTGAGTTCCGCGAACTGTGTGGTCCCTCATGGCAACTCAATCTGGAGACATCACTCAACGTGCCGTCTGCTAATGTCGAGGCTCTGCTCCCGGTGGTAAACACCCTGATTATCGACATCAAGGATATGAACCCCGCGATATACAACAGCTACACCGGACAATCAAACGACCTTGTTCTTGACAATCTCCGGCTGATAGCTGATTCGGGGAGACAAAAGGACTGCATAATCCGCTTACCGTTGATACCTGATTTCAACACAGAAACCGACCGCACGGCAAGCTGTTCCAGACTTGAGGCCCTCGGTTTCAACAACTTCGATTTATTCACCTACCAAATACGCAGACATTGACTATGGTACGAGGAAAACAGACTTGCAAAATCTTGAAAGAGATTCGCCGGCAGATTGCCGAGGCAAACGAGATTGAGTTAGTTACATCGGAATGTCGCTACAAAGGCGACTGTCTCGGTACGTGTCCCAAATGCGAAGCCGAAGTACGATATTTGGAGCAACATCTTCGTGTCCGCTCACTCGCCGGAAAAGCAGTTGCCCTTGCAGGAATCTCGGCTGGCATAATGCTTATGTCGGGATGTAACGGCAAATCATCGAATCTGTCAAACGAAACTTTGCAAGGTGAACCGGTGGCTCCCATTGAGCAAACAGAGGCAATGGATAGCATCGATGAAGAAGGTGAACAGCCGGAAGATACGATGTCTGTGTCACGGGATTTGTCTGTCATCAAAGAGGGCGAGATTGCCAGTGTTCCAATCCCAGGGGCAGTACCTGACTATCCCCCTGCAGATCCGGATGAGAAGGGTGTTTATAGCTGTGTTGAGCGAATGCCGGAATTTCCCGGAGGAAATGTTGAAATGTTGCATTTTATAAACCAACATCTGAAATATCCCGAAGAACAATTAAAAGAGGGGATTCAAGGTCGTGTGGTTGTAAAATTCTATGTAGATACATTGGGACGGGTTTGCGAGCCGGAGATTTTAAGAGGCAAGGATTCAGCTCTCGTCCGTGAGGCGTTGCGTGTAGTCCGGCTATTTCCGGATTTCACTCCAGGCACACTCAATGGCAAGAAAGTCAACACATACATGGTTCTTCCTATAACATTCAAATTACCTACAGATTGACTATGGCACGAGGAAAGCAGACCTGCAAGATTCTGAAAGAGATACGCCGACAGATAGCAGATGCCAACGGGATTGAGTTCGTGACATCGGAATGCCGCTATAAGGGCGACTGCCTCGGCACTTGCCCCAAATGTGAAGCAGAGGTGCGCTATTTGGAGCAACAGCTCCGCATCCGCTCCCTTGCCGGAAAAGCCATAGCCCTTGCCGGAATCTCGGCGACATTCCTCACCATGCTCATGCCGTCATCTATGCAGGCTCAGATACAATGTGATACACAATTCTCAACGGATAGTGTCTCAGTTCAATCGCGGATTGGAGCAGCATTAATAAAGGGTCGTGTTACTGGAATCTGGACAAAGCCGGGCGAGTCTAAAGGAGAACACGAGGTTTTGATAGGCACTGTCATCCAAAATATTAATACTAAGAAATCAATTAGCACTGACATTGATGGTAATTTTCAAATCGAGGCATGCTTGGGCGATTCGATAAAATTCTCATATATCGGATACAAACCACGTACTATATATGTGAATGACCTTGAAACTCCAATGAATGTTACGCTGGAGCAAGCAGATTATTTTATAGGTGAAATAGAAGGTGTTGTAGCCAAAGAACCGGCTAAGCCTGGGGGGATGCTTGATTTATATTTTGTCGATGAAAAGGGCAATGCGATTAATCCATCTGAAATAGATGTTTATAAAGTTTTTACTGATGAAAATGGTAGCGAAGATTATGAATCGCTATCATCCGATCATCAATATGATAATGACACTGCGATTAGAATAGAGTGGATTTATGATTGGGCACTTCAAGACAAAGACGGCAAGCCTCTTAAAGAAGCGACATTCCGCATAGAAGCCGAGGGTTACGACGACCCGGTGACAATCAAGGTCAAATATCCCCAACGCAACGCTAAGAAAACTATCAAGTTCAAAAATAAAAAGAAATAGCCGCTATGTCCGATTCTCTCCGATATAAGATAGTCCTGTGGATGATGTGGGTACAGATTGCGCTCCTGCCTATTATCGTAGTGATGATAAATGTGACAAATAGTGGCGTTATGTGGCGATGGAATTTGCTCAACTGGATGATGGTTGGAGGCTATATTCTTGGATTGCTCGCTCTCCCAGCCAGCCGAGGACTTGAAAAGCCGGGATTACTGAAATGGTGGTTGAGAATAGATTTCTGGTTCTCGCTCATTCCGGCTGTCATTGCACTGCCATTGCTCTTTTATGTCGGAAGGCATTATATAGATGCAGAGGATGGAGATTACGTTCTCTATCACACACGAGGTTTAATGATGGCCGCCCCGCACTATGGTTTAGGGAAAAAAGAGGGCCTATTTATTCGCCCCATGTCGAAATCCGTCCGGATTAATGATTATGATAATGTGAAAATTGAATGCTTTAAAGTCGACGCACAGAAAGGCTTCATGTATGGACTGGAGCGTGGGGTATCGCCTGCTACATGGGTTTTGCCGATTGATTCAGCCAAATACCATAATCATGCCAAGGAAATAACAGCACTAATAGACAGCTTATATCAATTACAGCCATTATTGATATCGCAATCTTGCGGAGCATTCGTTTTCCCTGACGATTTTGTCGAAATAAGCTACTTTGAAAAGCAAGTAACTTACGGAGGTTCTGCATCTTATGATATTGAAGATCAGGGTGATTGTATAGCTGTAAAGACTCCTGATGGCTATCTTATAGTACCACGATTGAAATTTACACAAGATTCTATCGGCGAATTATCACCTAAAGTGGTAAAAGCATTCATAAAAAGATTAGAAAATAGAAATAGCAAATAATGGATCAGATTGGTAAATTCATAGCCTCGGCGGTTGTCGTGTTCTTATTCATGTTCAGCCTTATATTCTGCTTCGACTCGCCCGACACGTTGACCAATATCTTATTGGTCAGTGCAAACGTGCTGTTTTGGGGCGGCATCCTTTGGCTTATCAACAGGAAAGGAGGCAAGCGATGAAACAAATCTGGTACAATCTCGAAGTAAGTAAAAGAAAGGAATCGCAAAAATGATGAGACAGCAGACTGATACAAATATATTCGCATGCTTCGTTTCCTACCCATCGCTGGTTGCAGATGTCTCGGAACAAATAAAAGACGAAGCAATTAAAAAAGGTGATATGTTTCGTTCCTATATTTGGGGCGAAGCGGGATTAGACCGTTATCTAAAGAATATCCAATATTCAGATTATGGACAAGATCTAAAACGGATTCTTTTCCAATTTTACGTTTTGCCCTGTGATTATGAACGAGTGCATATCAGAGATATTGAGAACTATCGCAAACGGGAAAAGGCCATTGGGATTTCAATAATCATTGAAAGTGATTTTTTTCAATATTCCGATGCCCAAAGAAAATGTATCTTAGTGTCATCTATCATTTCAAAAATCGAAGGACTAAAAGATGTCATCGAGAAGAATAGATTGGATACTAATATTGAACAACTTGTTTTAGACTTAAAGCAAGAATTAAGTAGTTATGTATAATTAACGAAAATGAGATGAAATAATGGAAACTTTAATGGAATTGATTGCTGAAATATTTATCCGTTCATGGTTCGGTTCGGCGATTCTTCATATCGGAGCCGGGCTTCGGTATGGTGGTTGTGGTTGTTCCGTCGCGGACAAAAAGTGACATACAGGCAAATCCGCTATGGGTCGGAAGATTTCAATAACATAGACCATGCCGACAACAACCTCGCCAACGGCTTTCTTGGATTCCTCGTTTTCGCAGTGATTCTGATTCTAATAGCCAAATAGTATAAATATGAAGAATGTTATATCAATGAAATATTATAAGCTGTCACATGACCTGAGGATAGGCAAGAAATACCCACAAGTAGATTGTCTTTGTCCTTTCACGGCATCTCAAATAAGTCCGTGGAATAAACTATTATGTAATCCCGATTTGAAATTCAAATTAAAAAAGGGGGCTATTATGTCAGACTATATCTCCACGACAGCCGGACCTGGGTGTGATATGCTTATATCTCCTGAATTATATGACTGTATCAGGCTTTTCAATGTCATGCCGTATCAGGTTTTTCCAGCTTTAATTGACGCCAATAAAGATATTAGGGAATACTTGTGGTTACATCTATACGGACTTCCTTTCGTGGATTTAATAGACTACAAAAAATCATCATTCATCAGGACAGAGTGGACTATTCCACAAGATTCTATTGCTCTGGAGTCTTTCAGCCAATATCAGCAATTAAAATCACAGGATAAGACTGGGGCTTTTGGCGTAACATTTGATTCGCTCACATTAAGAGATAGAAGCATAATTTGGGATTTGTTCTTTCCGTTTCCATTCGACAGTACAATCGTTATATCTGAACGATTAGCGGATGAGTTAATCAAGTCCAATTATACCGGTTTGTCGATCGAACCAACTGATTTAATCTCTTGCACATTGAATAATGAAACTGACTGACAACATCAGCAAAGCATTGACCGCCTTTCGTATGGCTGCGGCTGCTCAAGTTGCATCAACGGAGAGTGGCGATTATAAAAAAGGCAACAATGCCTTTGACCGGATTATTCAGATTCTTAAATATCTCAAGGAATTAGGAAAAATGAATGAATTGGAAGCATTGTTGTCTGATTCTAATGTAGGTGTAAGAATGTTTGCCGCATATGGTTTGCTGCCGAAATCTCCCAAAATCGCGGTTCCAGTTCTCAAAGAGATTTCACAAAGAGAGGATATACATTCCCTTACCGCAAAAGCGACACTTGAACAGTGGGAACAAGACACTTTAATATATCCATTTTAGTTTTTAGCGTTACGATTATGAAAAAGTGGCATAAAATATTAGGTGTTATAACCTTTGGAGCGATTGGCATTTGCGAATTGCTCTTATGTGCCAATACCTATGTGGATTTGAAATATATAGCATTAGACCTTTATTGGCCGGATGAGATTGAGAGATTGTATCAGAGGACAAATTCTCTATCAATAGCTCTTCTTCTCAATTATATCATCGCACTTGCCCTGTTCATTTGTCTATGGCGGAAAGGAACGAACAAGACTAACCCTTCGCCTATCAAAATTATTTCAGTCGGAAAAATTACATTGCCCTTCACTTTTGAGAAAACTTACTGCCGCCTTGGAGTATTTACTGAAAATAATGGCATTGAACGTATGGAAGCCTATTTTGTCAGAAACGACAAAACAGCAATCTGTTATAAAAATAGTCTTTTTTATCAAGTTGTCATTGATGATGCAAAGCATGATAAATACGACAATAGCGAAATAAATACAGGCACTATTATTAATATTCGCGCAACAACAGGACTTGCTAATTACATTGTTAAATTGTCGGATGAGAGATTGATTGTATTTGAGATTCTTCCCGAAGGTTACGGTGAACTATATGAAAATTTCACAATAGTACTCCCAAGTGATGACAGATACTCGGAGTATTTGGAAGATTATAACAAGGGAACTGAACTTGATTACTGAACAGAAAATAAGCGATGATACTGACCGATAAACGATTTTGGATATTTGAGGCATTTGTGGCTTTTGTTTCAGTAGGAGTGGGTTATAGTATGTTGTATATGGAATGGGATACATACTACACGGTCATATTCCTATTATGTGGTTTGTTGAGCGGATTCGTTGCATTTAAGTGGTTTAGAAAAAGTAATTTCAGACTTTCTTTGTCGGTTTGGATAGCCAACAGCCTATCTGTTGCAATTTGTTTTCTTTTACCCAATTTAAATAAATCCACAACACATTTAGATTACCTGATATTATTTTTGATAATGTATTCATTAATCTCAATCATCCCATACATTGTCATAACAAAAATTTACTCACTTATCTCAAAACGACTATGACACATAAATTGGCTTTATTTTGGACAGCATGGGGAGTGATGCTGCTTCTCATGGTCTATCGTTGTATGTCCGAGGGTTGGCGAGGAGATACGACATTGCTTGGTGGAGCTTATGCGCTGTCGCTGTTATCGGCTTGGCTGTGCCATAGGATAAGACAGAGAATCGCCTTTGGCAATCTGATTGTGATGATTGTCTATAATGCTATATTGAGTTATAATCTGGCATTTCACAGTCGGTATGGAGCCGGACTGACTTGGTGGCTCTTCGCACTGCTACTAAACGCCGTCCATTCAATCGCATTACTCGCATTCATAATTGCGCATACAATAAAACAGGAAAAAGTTAGCGACTGATAGATAATCGGTTTTGAAAATTTGAATGCTTTACCATTGCGCGGCATAGATTACTTCTTCCTGTAGATATATGCTGCAATGATGATTGTCAAGGCTGTCAGCCCGGAATATACAACTGAAATTTGTGTCAGCACATCGGAATGAATCAGTTTCACATTGGCGAATATGACGAGGGCAAAAAACGTGGCAAGTATTAGCAGCAATGCAATCATGCACCAGAATGTTGTCTGTGTCATGGATATGCGATTCTCATTGCGACGGATATCCTTGTCTGCCTTTTTGCTTTCTATGCGAATCCGAGATATGGCATTGTCAACAATGGTATTGATTTCTTCAAGTAATGCCTGTCTGTCGTTTTCTGCAAATCTTATCGGAAATGATGTTTTAAGCAGGTCGTGGAGATTTTGCATTGTTCCTGCGTATGCACCGATTCCTTCAATGAGGCTTTCCAACTTTTTATGCGCATCCGCAATCTCCGGCTTGAGCCTGCGGAACTCGTTGGCAAGCGCATCATTCCGTTGTTCAAGTCTTTGCCGACGTGCTTCTTCCGCTGTTACTGCTGTTACCTCTTCTATTTCAGAAGTCTTTGCCATTTCGGATGTGGCTTCTGTGGGCTGCACATCCTTGCTGTAATCGTATTTCCTGTTTGCCATAGGTGTATTCTTTATCTTCTGCGTCCTGATTTCGTTTCCTTGCCAAAATGTGCCGCCGCTGCACGGGCGCATCTGCGGGCGCGTTCAATCTCGTCCTCGTCTTTTTTGTCACGCCAGTTGTCATCATTGTGTGAACCGCCTCCACCGCCTCCCGTTGAAACGGAGCCAACTGCCGTCAATCCCACGAACAAGGCTACCGCCATATCGGTGAGTTCTTTCCAGTTCGCCGTCTCGCGATAGTCGAACTCATCGTTGAACACCTGCATGACATCATCGGGAATATAGAACAGGGAGGTCTTGCCGTCGTGCGGCAGCTCGTATCGGGAAGTGTTCTCATGCCATGACGAATAGTCTGCGACAGGTTCGCTGGAAAGTTGCAGTGGCTTTGCAACAGGCTTTGCGGCGACTGGAACAACAGGTACATCCGTCTTTGGCACGATTTTACCGACAGGCTGCACAGTCTTTGTTTCGGACTGGTCGTGAAGTTTCTGCCAGGTCTGTTCAATCTTCGATGCCATGAGTTTGCGCCCCTTGCCAAGTTCGGATGCCTTGAATTTGGCTTTGCCCTTTCCGACCACATAACCCTTTATGCCGCCTTTGTCGTCCGGCCGTTCCACAAGTGTGTACCCATTTGCCCGCACCCTTGCTACATAATCATCCCAAGACCATGACGGCATTGCCTTCAGAATGTCCATAAGGTCTTCGGCAACCTTGACGGCGTTTGCCTTGTGGATTTCCTTCGCGGTTATCCATCCACGCTGGACGGCAACAGCCTGCGCCGCATCATGCGCGCGGATATGTATCTTGTGGTCGTTGTTCGTCCTGCCGTTCCTGTCCTTTCGGCACACGGCGGCATGGAGGTGGGGAATCCGGCTGTCGGATTCAAGATGCAGCCACACCGTGTAGATGCTGTCCGCGAGGTTTGTCTTGTGGGAATACACTTTGCCGTCTTCATCCGCCATCTCTATTTTGTCATACTCCCGGACAAAATCATCCCACAACTGCTGCCAGTCCTGCATGGTGAAGTCCTTTGTATGTTCTTTCGCCGGACTGATTTCAATGCGGATAACATTATTCTTCATCGGCGCGTGGGCTTTCATCATGTCCCATACGCCTTGCGCGTCAAGTCCGCACGGAAGCAGGTTGTCCTTGACATGATATATCAGTTCCGGGTGTTTCTTGTTTCTCGACTCACCGGATATGTATCGGATATCATTTATTCCGTGGTTTATGGATTTTGCCTTGCCTATCATGTCGGTGCCTCCTCCTTGTCTGTTTCTGCTACTGTTTCTTGTTGTACCGTCATGTTTTTCACCGCCGGTATGCGGTTCGGGGCGAAATGTTTCTTGATGAGCCTCGTAATCATGTCAGCGGTCTTGCCGAGAAGCCGTAGCGCGCCTATCATCCACGGCTGGTTACGGAACATCGCCCTGCGCTCGTCCTGTGACATTGCGTTAAGCATCGAGGTGTATTTCGCATAGTCGCTGCGTGCGATGACAAGCTGCTCGCGGACTGCCTCCTGTTCCGGTGTCAGCCGTACTTTCGGCTCGTATCCGTATGCGCGGGAAAGCACATAGTCACTGAGGCTCATGCCGCACTCATTGGCAATGCTTGTGATTTTCTCCCGTTGCGACTTGCTGACACGGAACGAGATTGTCGAATCACGTTTCTCCTTGACTTTCTTCTTTTTGTTTTCCGTGTCTTCTGCATTCACGGCGGCATCGGTTATTCTGTCTTTGGTTTCAACCGGTTCCGTGTTGCCGGGTAATTTCTGTTCAGTTTTCATAAGCGGTAATTGATGATTCTACAAAAGGTACCGGTGCGAGCCTGCGAGCGGCGTTCTCCGTTGGACTGCGGGACAACGGCAAGAGAGCCGTGCGTGGAATGACCGTCAGGAAATGTAATGCAGCGGCATATCTTGAAACACCACTCATCTTCCTTCCCTCCTTTTTCTTCCTTTTCTGCCCTGCCTTTGGCATTATCCCATCGCTGTTTTAGGCTGTTTCGCCTATATTATAAGAGGTATGACAGCCGCCTGTAGGTCGCACCTTACCCGGATTACTTGTTGTCGTCGGGAAGTCTGTCGAAGGCTGTCTTCACAGCTTCGGCATCGGTGGTGATACGCATCAGCGCAACGGTCGCCTTGAGTGCCTGTGCCTGGTTGCAGAATTGCGTGACGGTATTAAGGAGGACTTCCGACCGTCCGACACGGAACGACATCACAGCGTCTGCCGTCAGGGTGTTGGTCTTGTTCATGCCGTGGTTCAGGAACCGGTTTACTGCCAGCCTGTCAGCCGGATCGATGTCCTCATACTTGCCGTTGCCCGTGGCATGGCTTACCATGACACGTACGGCGTCCGCCTGATAAAGTGTACAAGAGTTGAGGAATGCAAGTACATGGGCGAACTCCGCCTTGAGTTCGCCTCTTGCGCGGGGCTGTCTGCCATTGTTTTTTCCGCTGTTGTCCTTTTGCGCGGAAACATTGCTGTTCACCTGCGACACATTGTTTTCATTGTTCATACTGAAATGGTTTAAATGGTTTTTGAATACTGCTTGATTGATGTTTGAATTTCATTTGAATGTTCGTTACTTGTCCGTACAGCGGTTTACAAGATACTGCGCGGCATCGCTGTCAATTTCCGCCTGTGACTTGACACGGATGTTTGTCAGCCATGTGTCAAGGTCTGCCTTCGAGAAGAAACACAGTTTGCCGTTGGGCTTGTAATAAGGGATTGCACGGCGCATCATCAGTTTGTAGAGATAGCTCGGCTTGAGTCCGAGGTACTTTGCAGCCTCGGTGGTGGTGAGTAGGTTTCTTTCTGTTTCCATATCGCTTTCAATTTGTTTTTATTCCTGTTGCCATTCAGCATAACACCTTGCGTTTCTGCTGTTTTATGCCTTATGTTTCGCTTGCAAAGTTACTTTGGACTTGAAGTGGCGCAATGTGGCCCGAATGGGGAAAGTGCATAAGACAGCAATGCGCCATACTACTGGTATTCAGCGGTATGGCGCATTGCCGTAATCTTCTTGTGTTATGTCAGATGGGGAACCGGCGGGCTGTTATGGGGTACGGTTCAGTTGCCGGGCTTTTTCGATGGCATTGTCGATGGATTTGCGGTATTCCCGGTTCTCTCTTGTCGCGCCTTGCGCGCACACATCGTTGCGGTGCTTGTCGTAATATGACTTGGATATTCCGCAACGTTGCAGGAAATCTTCCGCCCACTGTTTTCCACGCTCACGCGGCTTGACGGTCTGCGATACGGACAACACCATGTAGCAGATGCGCAGGTTCTCTTTCGGACGCACGGTGACAGGCTGCACCGTCGGCTTCAGGTTCATGAAGTTCACGAAGTCGGAGCCGGAAAGATGTCCGAACTGGCAGTCGTTGCAGACCTCGTAGATGAACAGGCACAAGGCAAGGTCAACGGTGTCCATCCATGCGGATGTGTCTTTGAACAGGATGCCGTCACTCATGCGCGTCCCCCTTCATCCGTCTAATGTCGCTGATGATGCTTCCCGAAATGCCTTTCAGTCTCTCGACCAGCACGGAAAGGAACACCGGCTTGAAACAATACACGCAGAAAGTTCGGTCACGCTCCTGCTGTAACTCATTATATAAAAGGTTCACACGCGCGTGGGCTGTGTCGTATTCCGCTTTCTTTGCATCGCACAAAGGGTCAAGCGACTTGTAATCCTCAGAGTCGAGCGGCAGGAAATCCAGCCGGTTGCTCATTGCCGAATACTCGCGCCACAGTCCGGTGGAAATATCTTTCGCTTCCTCATACTTTGCCTCATAGGGTTTTAAGTGGTCATTGAAGATGCCCTCAAAATCCACGGACTGCAATCCTAAATTATCTAATGACAGGAATTTTTCTGCCTTCGAAAAAAGGGAAAAGGAAATCTCGTTCAACTGTTCCGCATCGTCATGGAACATCGCAGCCGCCTCTGTCACTATTTGGTTTGTCTCATTGAAATCCTTGTAGAACAGGGATAGCAGCAAAGCCTGTTCAAAGGTGATGCTGTCCTGCTTACAAGTGGCAAGCAAGTTATTTACCTCTTGCAGCCGTTGTGTTATCTGTTGTATCATCATAATCATCAGGAATTGAAAAGGTCATCCATTGTCACCTCGCTGTGAACTATACTTTTGTTTTTAGCATTGGCCACGCCGTAGGTTGTGACAAATGTGTTTACTAGTGTTTTCTTGTTTTTTGTCGCCATACGGAACAAACCCATACGTTCACGGAGTTTCATCTCATAACTTGTTGTAATACCGTATAGATCTGTACTAAACTTCATTTCACACAAATGAATTATGCGGTCTGCACGTTCAATAATCATGTCTATCTGAAAGCCGGGTATACCATCGCCTTTGTCAGCCTTGCTTCGCCATGTAGAAATGGCAGTTCCAACTCCGGCGATGCCCAATGCAGTTTTAATTTGCCTATGATGATTCAGGCAAACAAGCTCAAAACTTAGTCCCATCCATGCTGACACACTTCGTGAATCAAGGTTATTGCTCCACCACAATCCGTCTTTTGTATTATTGGGTTCAATGAACTTATAATAGAACAATGTAAAAAAGTCGGTAAGTCTGAACAGACTGTCTCGTGTTTTGTTCCCGTAATGGGACAGCCGTGTGATAAAATCGCAGCGTTCAAGATTTCTCAATATTTTGCTCAGAAAAGCACCTTCAATGCCGGTCATACGGAGAATGTCCTCACGTGTCAGACCTAATTTGTTTTCCGACAACAGTCTAACGACTGAAATATAAGTGTCGGCCTTGGCAAACAACGCTGTATAGAGTTCATCGAACTCACCCCGGAGCTGTGCGCCTTCCGCGAATATCAGGCGGTCTATATTCTGTGCAAGACTGTCCGAAACATTCAGTAGGCTCAGATAAAAAGGTGTTCCGCCAAATATCATATAACATTGGAGTATTTGGTATCTGTCCCATTGGCAGTTTCTTTGCCTCAGATACTCTTCTGTTTCATGCAAGGTGAATGGAGAAAGATGCAGGTTGCATGTGATACGGGCGTGCAATCCGCCCTGATTGCCTCCTATCTTGTCAGCCATCCAAGATGTTGCCGATCCGGTCGCGATGAACACTATGTCGGTACGTCGGTTCCCCCATCCGTTCCAGAAATTCTCCAATGCACTGACAAAATTGGAACGTTGGGTGTCCATCCACGGCATTTCATCTATGAAAACAACCTTTTTCCGTTTGCTTGGAAGTTTTTCGAGATAGTCGGCGAGCGCATTGAAAGCCTCGTACCAATTGGCTACTTTCGGCTGTTTCTTTTTGGAATGCCGTTCTATGGCTCTCATAAAATCCTGTAACTGTATCTTTGCCGGTGTCTTATGTTCACCAACAAAAGTAAAGTCATATTTGTAGTTAAAAAACTTGTCTATAAGATATGTCTTGCCGATACGTCGGCGACCGCTGACGATTACAAACTCAGATCTGTCGGAATCCAAGCACCGCTGCAGTTCTTCACACTCTCTGTTTCGGGATATCAGTCTATCTTGCATAACTTTTCCATTGATTTTGCAAAGGTACTGATTTTTAATCGTAAAAAAGAATGTTTTATGCTGACTTTTTACCTTATCGGTGAAATTTTATAAGATAAGGTAATATCTCAGCATATATTTGTATGCTGAGTTGCTACTTTATCACTAAACAAATTGTATTATAAGGTAGAAACTCAGTATATCAGTCAAATACGCCATCGACCAGATTGACAGCTTCAACCTTCTTGCTGTCAACGATTTTAGCGTATATCTGGGTCGTTTTCACGTTGGAGTGGCCGAGCAGCTTGCTCGTGGTATAAAGGTCTGCGCCCAATGTCAGCATCATCGTTGCGAAGCTGTGCCTCGACGTGTGGTAGGTGATTTTCTTGGTGATACCGGCCGCTTTCACCCACTTTGCCAGCACCTTGTTTATGTTGGGTTCGGCAATCAGCCCGTCAAACACCTTGCCGTCATCCGGGGCATCGCCACGTTCAGGAATCCATTTCATCGCCTGCGAGGAAAGGGGAAGGAATATCGGGGTCGTGGTTTTCTGCATCACGACAGACGCGCGCCACTGTTCCCCATCTTTGGACAAGTCACGCCAGCGGAGTGCGTAAATGTCACTGAGCCTCAGACCACAATAGCAGGCGAAAAGATAAGCACGTTTCACATCCTCCCTCGGACATTCCGTCGCTATAAGGGTCTTTATCTCGTCCACGGTAAGGAACTCACGCTTGCTCTCCGGCACCTTGATGCGCTCGGTCGGGGTAAGCGACATGAACGGGTTTTCGGGAATGATGTCAGCCCTGACCGCCGCGTTCAATGCCGTGCTGAAGTAGCCGACATAATCCGACATGCTTTTCGGACTCAGCGGATTGCCCCACGTGGTCTTGTATTCGGACTGGAGCCAGCGGATGAAGGCAACACAGAAGTTCTTGTCGATGTCACCCATGCGCACCTTGTTCTTTCCTATATAAGTAGAAACAAGGTTAGACACCGTACCCAACAGTTTCACGCCTCTCACACCTCTGCGTTTTTGTTCCTCATAGAATGTCCGCATCCAGTCCGACAGCAGCATCTTTGACCTGCCTGATGTGTTCTTCAGTCCGGCCTTGTTGTTGGTCAGTTCGATTATCCGTTTTGACTTGATGGTCTCCACAGCCGCCAGTGTGGCCCTGTTCTGTTCCTTGACACGGGCATTGATTTCGGGAAGGCGGTAGAGCTTAAGGAACTCGTACTGCCTCTTGCCGTCCACATAGATGTCAAGATAGTATGACTCGGAACCGTCCGCAAGTTTCTTGGTGCGCACCTTCACCGGTTCCTTCAGTTTTGTCTTTTTGCCGTTTGCCGCCATATATAATAATATAATAAGGTATTACGATTTATGATTTCAGAATACGGAATCCGCAAGGTTCACCGCCTCGTCCTTCTTCCGGTCGATTATCCTCGCGTATATCTGGGTGTGCTTGACCGAGCTGTGTCCCAGCAGTTTCGACACGGTGTACAAGTCCGCTCCGAGGGTGAGCATCATCGTTGCGAAGGAGTGCCTGCTTGTATGATAGGAGATATGCTTCCTGATTCCTGCCGCCTCCGCCCACTTTTTCAGGTTCTCGTTCACGTTACCGTAATTGACGAGGTTGCCGAACACATAATCATCAAAGGTGCTATCTCCTTTTTCGGGCATCCATTTCAATGCCTGTCCTGACAGGGGAATGTATAACGGCTTGGTGGTCTTCTTCATCACGACCGAAACGAATGTCTGCCCGTTCTCGGTATAAACATCACCCCATTTGAGGTTTCTGATATCGCTGATGCGAAGACCTGTAAAACAGGAGAACAGATAAGCCCTCTTCACAAGTTCGTTGGGGCAGTCCGTGGTAATCATGCTCCGTATCTCGTCAATAGTCAGATATTCACGCTTGCTTTCCGGCTTCTTTATCTTCTCGATGGTCTCAAGTCTGTTCCACGGGTTCTTGTCTATGAGTCCTTCGCGTACCGCTTCGTTGAGCATGGTGCGGAAAGTCTGGCAATAGGTGTCTGCGGTTCTCGCGCTGACGGGCTTCCCTGTCAGGCGGTGCTTGTATGTGTTGCGGAACCAGTCAATCATGTCAAGGCAGAACTGCCTGTCAATATCCGAAAGGCGGGTGTCAGGACGGAACATATGCAAAGCCTTTTTCACGTTGCTGATGCTACCCATGTCTCTTAAACCCCGTTTTTCGTGGTTGTCATAACAAGTTTGAAGCCAGTCCGAAAGTAGCATCCCCATACCGGAACCGGCAAGTTCCATTTGGGCTTTTGCATTCAACAGGGCTTCGGTTCTCGCTTGCAAGATTTCTTCCGCATCCCGGAGTGTGCGCGCGTTCTGACGCTTCGCTGTAGAAGAGGTTTCGGGCAGGAGGTAGAGTTGCAGGAACTCGTACTCGTGCCCGCCGTCCACGCTGCGGTCGAGGAACAGGGACATGCGTCCGTCTGCCAGTTTGCGGCGGCGTAACTTGAACGGGGATTTCTCCACCAGTGATTTCCTTTTTCTTCCCATTGTCCTTCAGTGTCTTATATTCACCTGCAAAGGTACGAAATAATCCGCAAATGAGTATCGTTTTAGGTAACAAAAATGAAGAATAATAGTGATTTTTAAGGAATGTATCAGAAATCATCTGATTTACGGAAGCATCTAATAATCAGCATTTATATAGATTTTCTCCGCTTTTATTTTCCCTTCTTTTGCATACATTGGCTAATGGGCCATATCTGGGCAAGCCCAGTCAGTCACCCCACGACAACTGAGTACCACTCAAAACCGCGCCCTGCACTTCCCGACCTGCCGAGCCTATGCCCGGAGTTACCCTGCCTCCGTCCGTGCCGTCCTGCGCCTCGCTGTGGCTTCCTGTGCCGTTCCCGCCGGATGCCATGTCATCACTGTCTATGATATGCGAATTTGCGGCTGTGTCCGCCATGAACATATCGGAGGGCGGATTATGGCTACCGCCGTCATGCACATCGGCTGACGAATTGGAACTGCCTGACAAAAGAAGGGAAGAAGAAAGGGATGCCGCGCCTGTCGCCAAGCTGTCCGTTTTCTTCCCTCTTGTGTGGCAGTCAACGGCTGCGCCTCCCGGTTCATCCTCTGACGGCAGACTGTCGGAAACAGGTGTCCGCACCTCGCCCGTCTGTCCTTTGGCGGCAGCCGAAGGTCTGATATAATGGGGATTAGTAATAAGGACACCTCCGACATACCATCCTGTGAGAAAATGCAGAGAATGAACGGAAGTGCGGTTGTTGGTCCGGGTGGTCAGCATACCGAGGCGGTTGAAACTGTCGATGAGCTTGCCGACCGTCTTACGGTTGCAGTCCAAAAACTTCGCTAATTCCACATCGGAAGCCGCCACCTGACCCACCTCCAAAACAATATCAATGCCCTTGATTTTATAAGCGGTTCTTGTCCGCACAGCTCCGTTCATCAGGCGGTAGAGGCACTTTTGCCTGAGAGGGGAAAACCTGCCTTCCAAAAGAAAATCCCACTGTCCGGATGAGAGTATGATGCAGTAGTGTATGTTCTGTATCTCGTTGCTCATAGACTGTGACATTATGGTGCTACTGCGGACATCCGGCTGTTGCCGTCCGTCAACGCTCCCGGCTTGCGCTTCTTACTGTTGCGCAGTTCCTCAAGCCGTCTTTCAATCTCGCTCTCGCTGGCTACTCCCGAAGTCCCTCCCTGTTCAATCCATGCGATGATTTCATTTTGGAAGAAATAGAGCTTGTTGCCCCGCTTGTGGTACGGGATACGCTTGTCGGAAGTCATGGCATAGATGGTGGATGCCGATTTGCCGAGAAGTGCCGCGACTTCATTAAGGGTAAGCAGGGTGCGACACTCGCCATGCTGCTGCGGTGTCATGCCGAGCACTTTCTCCACCTTGTCGGTGAGCAGCCCCACCTTTTCAATCAGCATGGAGACCGCCTGCGGCAGTTGTTCAAATGTTATGTTGTTCATATACTGTTGTGTGTTTATTGCTGTTTGAGTGTAATCTGTTCGGATGCCTTGCGCTTCAGGTCGCTAACGACATCGGCATAGACCTGTGTCGTTCCCACATTGCTGTGAGTGAGCATCTTTGATATGGTGTAGAGGTCTGTTCCGGCGGCGAGTTGCAGGGTTGCGTATGTGTGCCTGAACCCGTGGAACGTGATGTGCTTCGTTATCCCGGCGGACTTAATCCAGTCTTTGAGATAGAGAGGAAGTATGGTCTGCGTCAGCCCCTTGAACACCTGTCCCTCTGTGCGTTCTCCGCACAGTGCGAGTGCTTCATCCGAAAGCGGCAGCACGGCTTCCGTCCTTGTCTTCTTGGTAACGATGTGCATACACCATCCACCGTCAGCCCCCTTTATGATGTTCTCCCACTGTAAGCGTATGATGTCACTGATACGCAGTCCCGTAAGGCAGGAGAACAGTGCGGCGCTCCGTATGACAGGCTTCTCGCAAGGGGTATCCGCAAGCATCCTGACCTCTTCAAGCGTCAGGAACTCACGCCTTGTACTGGCTTCCTTGGCGTGTTTCAGCCGTGGGGCGATGTTCTCCTTTATCCGTCTTTCCTCGTAGGCGATGCGGAGAACGCATTTCAGCTTGTTAAGGTTGTTGTTGGCGGTCGAAGCCATCATCTTTCCTTTGGTCTGGGTGGTGAGCGACAGCAGGTAGGTAAGGAATCCCTGGCAGTATTCAAGTGTCAGGTCATCGAAGGTGCAGCTTCCGCAGCAATACTTTTCAAAGTGTTTGTAGGCGGTGTTCCAGTTCCTGAAATTGTCATCGTCCGCCATCTTTGAGCGGAAGTATTCAAGAAAGCTCTCCTTGCCCCGGTTACGGTCAAGGAAGCCGTACTCCTCGTTGATGATGGCTTCGGTCCTGCGGCATTTGATAAGCTCGGCATTGCGGAGCATGGTCTTGTTGAACTCCGCCTCGAATTTGTCCGAGGGATTGGCATAGATGTATATGCCGAGATATTCCCGTCTTGTCGGCTTGCCTGTCTTCGGATGCCGTACAGGTGGGTAGAAGTCAAGGTACAGCGATACCTGACCGTTCTTGATGGGTCGTTTCCTGACCGTCACTTTCGTGCAGATGTTTGTCATATCCTTGTAGTATTATTTGTTGCTTGATTCACTGTCCTGCTCTCTCTTGGCTTTCGTGCTTGCGCTGTTGCGCTCCGCAATCTTCCGTGCCGCGTCCCAGTCGGCTTTGAGATAGTACAGGCGGTTGCCGTGTATGCGCTTCGTCCTTACACCGTGGGTAAGCGCGAACCTGCGGACTTGGGTCTTGCCGAGACCGAAAAGGCGCATGATGTCGAAACAGGAATACCAATGCTCCGACAGGTTGTTTCCAAGCCGTTCCGCTTCCTCAGCCATAGCCTTGTCAACCTCCGCTTTCGGGAAGCACTTGGTAGCGTTGGCTTTGATACAGGGTATCGAGTAGCGCATACGGAGGTTGTAAAACCGTCCGTAGGTATAATTGTACTTTTGGCATATCTCAGCCATCGTATAAAGGTCGCCTCCGGCACTCTCCATATCCGTGAACGTGTCACGCACGGACTGTTTGTAGTTAGCCGCCGGAATGAGCTGCCGTTTCGTGCTGCCCTTGGCTTTCTTCTTTCCCTCCTTTTGGGAAAGGTCTTTCTCTGAGTTCTGTATGTCTTCGTTCATCTTCTTTTTTGTCTTTTTACCCTGCTTGGCGAAGATTGAAACGCTCCGCTTGCAGTAGGTTGTTTCTCTAATCATCATGAAGAAATCCTCCTTGGTGATGATAGTGATGTGGTATGTCAGTCTGCAAGCCCGGAGAGTGCCTTTGTAAATGAGGTTATACACAGTCCGGCTGCTCACTTGCAGGATGTCTGCCACTTCCCCGATGGTGAGGAAAGGCTTGTCGGTCATGCCCCAGCCGTAGTCGGGCTGACCTGTTAAATTGTGTTTAATTTGACGGTCCATTATCGAAGAAATTTGTTGCACGCTCTTGAAAGCTGTTGCACGTTGCTGAAAGAAAGTCGTGCCGTGTGACCCCTCTCGCGTGGTACAATCGCGGTACAAAAATACTCCGAAAAGGACGAATCGCCAACAGGCGAAAATCTCGTTTGTTAAAATCTATTAGCTGAAAATCAAGATATTATAACGCTGATTTTTGCAGCCGTTTGTCGCCGTTTTGACCTCCGAAACTCCATGTGGAAGGACTTGCCGGAACCGGAAGGGCCTATACAGAAGAAGTTGGCGTTGTCGGTCATCTTCACCTTGCCCTCCTTGCCGGTTATGTCTATGCACACCGGGAGTCCCTGGCGGTCGGTGTAGAATGTGGTGAGCGGCGTGTCCTCGCACCCTTTGAGGTGTTCCTTGAAGAAAAGGCACAGTGCAGAGTCCGACAGTGTGAGGAACAGGTCATAGTCGGGATTGAAGCCGTAGGCGCAGCCCGGAAAGGAGTTGATGAACAGCTCCAGCTGGTTGTAGGCTGTGCGTGACGGCATTATGCCGCACTCGTAGAGTTTGGTTTCCAGAAACGATGTGACTGGTGTAACCTTGTCGGGAGGACAGCTCACTATGATGTTGAAATTGGTGTTGACAAGAAGGGAAGAGTCAACGGCAAGGATATTGAGAACTTCCTCGATGTCGGCTTTCGCTATCTTGTTGCTCGGATCGGGCATGGAGCCGTGACGCTTCGCCTTTCCTTGCAGTTTTCGGAGCAGCTTCCGCTGGCCCGGTATCTGCACCACCTGATTGAATACCACGCAGTCGGCGTGCGGCACTTCGGCAAGGAAAGAGAACACATCGGTAGCCACGGGATAGCCGTTGACACTCATCTCGGTATATGGCTTCACTACCGAAGGGAGATTTATCTCGTCAATATCCACAAGGGGATATGAGCGGATAATGCGGTTGCCTGTCCGCAGGTATTCGTCGGAAGCCTTGAAATTTGTCATGGAGAATGGCCCGTGCTGGAAATGGAACGCCATGAAGCGGTGCAGATACTCGTTGACCTCCGGCTTAGTCAGCTTGCGGTGGCTTATCCCTTTCTCGGTGAGGATGTCGTCAACTTTGGCGACCTTTGAATGGAAGTCGAGCCATTTCTTGGGGTCGTATTGCACGAACTGTCCGCGCTGCGCCTCCTGTGTCACTATCAGATAGGTTGTGATTTCAGTGAACTCACGGCCCTCGAAGTAATTGAAATAGCTCCGGGTCAGGAACTCCGCATCTTCGGGCACGTCGCGGTGGTAACGCTGGCGGCAGAATATGTCCTGCTTCTGCAAGGCATAGCCCTCGCCGAGCGTCTGGACGATGTTTGCCAGCACGTCCTGAAATACCATGTACCGCTCCGAGTCGGTACACAGCCGGAGAACAGGATTTGTCATTTCAAAGATGACAGAGGGGGCCCCCTTTGCGTCGAACAGCACGACATTACCGTCCGTTTCCTCCAACTGGGCGTATATCCCGTCGAAGACTTTTTTGTTTTCCTTTGCCATTCAATGCTTGAATAAATTGTGATAAATAAAGATTCCACGGTCTTTCCGCTTGTTGTGCAGTCCGCCGCGCTGCTTGACATATATTGTCACCAGCCCTGCGGCGGCCATTACAAGCATGGCGATAAACCCCGCGAGCTTTCCCAATGCGATGGAGAACACTATGAACCCCACGAAGGACACTCCTATGGCGGCAGCCGCCAATGTCAGGAACCGTCCGCGTATTCCCATGAACTCCAGTGGTTTCTGTAACCCTTTGTAAACCGGATAGCCGTCGTTGTATATCGCCATGACTGTATGGATCTGCGGTTGCTTACTTGAAGAAGAGCGGAAGAGCCTCGCTCAGTGCGATGAAGGCGATACAGCCGCCGATGGTGAGCATGATGGTCTTCTTGACATCCTGGTCGCCGTTCTGCATCTTGAAATAGACGTTGAAGGCACCCACGAGGACAATCACTGCGGCGATCGCCTTCATGAGATTGGAGACAGGGGTCTGGTAGGAGCTTACCTCCTGTGTGGCTTTGGTGAAGCCTGCCGCACCCTTGCTGGCGGCCATCATGTCGGACACGGTGAGCATCACCGCGCCCATAGCAAGCATACCCTTACGGGCGAAGGCTGAGTTGCCGAGGCGTGAGACAGCACGCTGACACTTTGATTTGATTTTCTGCATATACGCTGATTGATAAGTTCTTGAAAAGGTTATCGGGCGTTAAAGGCAATGCAGGGCGTTAAAGGCAGTGTCGGGCAGTAAAGACAACTTAGTTCAATAAAGGCATCGGTTGGGGAGAGAGGGTTTATGTGATACAAAATGATTAGCGGTATGTCAGGTTATTTCAGGCAGCGGACTCACATTTGATGATGATTTCTCCGAGGCCGGCGAGGGAGGCATCTTCAGAACTGGTGATGTTGCGGGCTTTTCTTGCAAGCTGTTCAACCGGAAGATAATTTGTCATCAGCGGCTTGGAGAGGGTCGGTTTCTCGACCGGAGCCTTGACCGGTTTCTTGGCACTCTGTTGGCCGCGCTTGATTTCTATAGCCTTGAATGAGTTTGCTTCATCGGAAATGTCGATCTCAGCTTCATCGGGTGTGCCTGATTCATCGGAGGCTCCCGTAGGCTTTATGAAAAGATCCATACAGACAAGGACTGCATAATATAATATGAGTACGGCTGTCAGGCAGGTAAAAATAGTTCCGAACATGATTATCAGATTATTTTTGTTGTGAATGATTGTTGTTGCGGCAAGGGAAGAAAAGTAAGACCGAGGGATGCGCCTCTGTCCTCGTGTCTTGAACAGCGTGCCATGTCAGGACTGAAAAATACGGTGTCGTTGCCACGCATGACCACATATCCGTATTGTTTGAGCCGGTTGCGTAGGATTGCCCGTCGGCGGTTGCCTGTGACCTTGACATTGGTTATCGGGTCAAGTCCTATCCTCAGGCGCAGTCTCTCACGACGTATTATCTCCTTGCGTCTGGAGGAAATGAACCGTGAGGCATCATCGGCATCGCGTTTCAGTCCCAAACGTCCGGCCATGCGTTTGACGGTGCGGAGACTCAATCCTGTCAGGCGTGACAGTTCGGACTGGGAACGAGTGCGGTAATTCTCCATAAGGATTCTCTCAGCCTCCTTGCGTCTGATGTCACGTTCCTTTTCAAGTCCGAGTTCGGCTGCTTTCGCCACCACACACCTCGTACCTACACCGATAGCGGCTGCTATCCGTGTATTCGTGTCGTGAGGATACATCTCGCGCAGTGTGCGGAGCATATCATAAGACCATTTGATTGTTCTCATATCCAGTAAGTTTTTATGTGTTGCCGAGTAATGACCTGTTGTTTTTCCGGAATTGCCGCAGCCTGTCAAGATACCGGTTTACAAAAGTCCTGACTATGGCGTTCACAATATCGGAGCGGCATTTGCGGTCGATGTCGCAGGCATCGAGGGAGTCCGCAAGGTCGCGGTCGAGCTTGCATATCATGCGGTCATCTTTTTTCTCCCTGAAATTATACAGGGCAAGATTCTTTCTGAAAAGCTCCCAGTCATCGTCATTGTCGGGCGACGGCTCAGGTTCGGGAACTGTATGCGGTTCCGGAGCCGGTGGCATGGTCTCCGCTCCGGGAACAAGGTTGCCGAGTCCTCCGAGCAGGTCGTTCAGTTTGGGGTATGTGGTGTCCTGGTTCATTCTTCTTCTGTATTTGGTATGCCGAATATGTCATTGTAAATATGTTCGAAGGCCGGTGAAACTACGAGCATCTGGTCGTCCATGCCGGAGATTGTGCTGAAACGGCGTAATGTCTGGCGTTTATAAACGGTCGGTGCTATACGCACGTGTTCGCTCAGCTTCTTGTTCACGAGCTTCCATAACTCCTTTTCCTCTTTGGTGCCGACACCCTGTTCTTCAAGATTGGGTATTACATAATGTACCGTTTTCATGGCATTTCCGATGCTGCGTCTCAATTCGACTATCATGGCGACAAATACAGCGGTGGAGGGTACGGTCAGGTTGTCATAGTGGAACGGAGTCAGCAAATAATCCGTATTGGCGAAAAGTGCCAGCAACGCCTGGTCGTTGAGACTGCCTGCCGAGTCAAACAGGGCGAAGTCCACGGCGGCTGAGTTGTGCAGGTTCTCGATCAGCGCGATAAGAGCCGGCTCGTTGCTCATGCTGAAAGGATATACGTTATAGGGCAGCGGCACTCCGGCATAGGTGGCGGTGTCCGCTGTGCGTTTCTTGACGATGGACTGCTGCGGATCGGTGTCGAACACGGTCACACTGTGCCCCCTTGACACAAGGTAGCTTGCGAAAAGGGCGCACAGCGTTGTCTTGCCGACACCGCCTTTCTGATTGGCGAATGTGATTATACAGGTTGATTCCATTGATAGAAACTGTCGGTTGGTTTTTGAGCAAAATTATCATGGCCCGATTGCTAAACCCGAAATTCCGAACAGTTTTCATCATCGGATAATGCGATATTGTGTTGAAATGGCTATTTGAGCGTGTAATATAGTGGCTATCACGCACACGGTGTCACCGGATAGAAGTCACGGAAACAGGCTATCGTCTTATCGAGGACTCATCATCTATCCTGTCATAGTCCCCTTTGTAGCCTACTTCCCATTCCCTGTTCTGGCCTTGACCTGACTCCACGTCATGCGGCTTCCTTATTCCTGAGCCGGGCTTTCGTCTGACCGCCACGTTTTGCTTTTTGTCCTCGACGGGATTTTTGACAAACTGGAGACGTCTTATATCGAAACCCTCGTTTTCAAGATTTATAAGAACGCGGGCTTTCATGTCAAAGGCATACATTTCTCCCTCAATATCCCGGATTGTAAATCCTGCACTGCGGAGTGTATGACGGCGTATATAACCTGTGCTGCTGTCAAATATGCTCCTCAGATCTGACAGCCGGTTATTGTATTGTGTTGTCCTTGTTCCGTTGATTTCCACCATGTGGGGCACAGTCACCTTGCCGATTGAACATAGGAAGTCCCGCTCCGCTTCCGTTGCCGGAGCGAATGACTCCACCCATTGAATACGGTTGTTGCGTCTCAGAGCCTCCCACATATGGGGGCGGAGAGGACGGCTGTCTCTGCCTCGCCATATCTGCCCCTGTTTCACATAGGCTTTGTACTGGCGGCTCAGTATGTCGTTAAGCTCGCCGATGGTGATTTTTGGATCATTTGCTAACTGGGCGTCGATTTGTGAGTCTATTCTTGCGAACCGTTCATCAGGTGTCGCAAAATCCAGCAGCTCCTTTATCGGATATATCTTGCCTCCGTTGATGACAGCTTTCTTGTTATGGTCGATTATCATATAGCCGTATGGAGAATCTTTTTTTCCGAAAAACACAAGCTCGATACCGAATTTCCTTTTGAGTTCATCGGCGAGTTCTTTCTTGTTGGCGGTCAGGTCTCGGTATTTGGCGAATATGGCGCGGAGCTGTCTCCTGCGCTGACGGTCGAATGTCGTTGAACGGTAATGTGAGCTGATTTCCTCCAGCGGTATTTTAAGACATACGGCACCGCCACGTTTTATGGATACCATTCCATCATTGTCGTAGCACTCATAACCGAGCGAGTTCATAAGAGCCTTGAACTGCGTTATGGATGTGAATTTATATGACAGGGCTTCTTCCATATCCCTGCGTGCTTTCTCGTTAATGTCGTTTCCAAGCAACCGCTCGACCACACGTTGTGACCTTACCCGTTCATGGTTATGGTCTATCTTGCTGCCGTCCGGTGCCACACGCGATGTTATTATATGTATATGGGTGTTGTCAGTATCGGTATGTCCGTAAACCAGCAGGGGCTGTCCTTCTTCTCCATATCCCATCTCCCGGAGATATTCATGTGCGAAGTCCAGAAGCTCCTGTTCCGTCTTTTCGTGTCCCCGGCATGAAAACGCCATGTGGAACTGTGCTTTCTTGATTCTCGGATTTTTAGAAGAGTAATTTTCAAGATAGGCCACAAGGTCATCGGGGGTATGGTGTCCCATCATTTCGACCGCATCAAAATTTTTCATTTCCAGCAGATGTGCCGAGCCTTTGGCTACCTTGCGTTCATTATATCCGACCGCATGGAAGCAGGTGCTTGACGGAAGTATTGTCGCTATCATGTGAATATATGATTAAGAAAAAATCACGGTTTGGGATTATGTGAGTATAAGGAACCGGAGTATATGATAATTCGTTTATCGTTGCATAGGATGTTCGGATTATCCGTTCTTCAGTACACCGCGTATTATCTTGCTTACGACATCGGAGTGTTCGGCTATGATTTTATCCATAGTCTTCTTCAAGCCATCTATGGAAGGTATCAGTACCTCTTTATAATATATCTCGCTCAACAATCCGGCTACGGAAAGTTCGTTGGCGCGTTTCATTGCCTGGTTGAGATTGCCGCCGGCCCAGCCAAGCTCGTCCTTGAATTTCCGGCAGAGCGAGGCCATCTCTTCCACGGCTTGCATACGGCCTTTCGCGTCCTTGTCGGAAAACTCCACAAGTGCGGCACGGATATAAGAGCTTATGCTCCTGAACTCCTTTGAGCGTACTTTGAGCCGTTCAAGTTCGGTATCGGTAAATAGAATCTCTATTCTGTTGGTTCTCTTTTCCATATTTTCCAGTGATTAAAAATCGGCGAGTTGCGAGCTGATTTTCTCCGCCCGACATGGAGGCAAGTTACTTTTCCATCGGTAAAACTCCGTTTTATCCGGGGAAAAGTACAACTTGCTTAACAAATTCTGCACCTTTGGCACGGGTGCCCCGATGCACTCCCGACCTCGCTTCGCACGGCGAAGTTAGCTCACTCCGGTTGACCGCGCACAAATTCCGAACATAATCTTTTTATCTGACAACTTGGAACACCGGTACATAATCAAAGGATAATGCTTTGCCCTATGTATCATATACTCTTATTATCATATACTGCCGTTATCCGATAGAGACTGCTGTTGCTGTCATGACAATCGCATTATCATATTATTACTGTCCGCTAAACTTTTTTAGTAGCGGTTGAAAATTAGGGCTGGCACCTATTGCAGGAGTCAGCCCTAAATGGTTATTTTGATGTCGCCAAACTATCTTAAATAACCATGAGTAAAAGTAGTAATTTCTTCGGACAGCCGACATATGGTCAGCTGATAAAATCACTTGATCGTGAAAAAATAGTTGAAATCAGCCGAAAACACGGCGGAGAGAAGTATGTCAAGAGCTTTGACGGCTATACGCATTTGCTTACGATGCTATATGCTGTCATACAGCGCTTCGATTCATTGCGTGAGATAGAGACTTCTATGACAGCCGAGGTACGCAAACTCCATCATGTAGGCATTGACACTGTGCCCAGGCGGAGCACCTTGTCGGATGCAAATGCCAGACGTTCAGAGAAGTTCTTTGAAGATGTATACCGCGACTTGTATGCAGCCAATAAAGACATTCTTTCCTCGGACAGCCGACGCAATGGCACGGAAGAGTGGATAAGACGGCTTAGAATCATCGATTCCACTACAATCACGTTGTTCTCCAATGCTATTTTCAAGGGTGTTGGCCGTCATCCGAAGACGGGAAAGAAGAAAGGCGGCATCAAGGTACACTCGGTCATACATGCCAACGAGGGCGTTCACTGCGACGTACAGTTCACTTCGGCAGCGACCAATGACTCCTTCATGCTTGCACCGAGCCATTACAGCCACAACGAGATAGTAGCACTTGACCGTGCATATATCAACTATGCCAAATTCGAGGAACTGACGGATCGAGGGGTGGTATATGTAACCAAAATGAAGAAAAACCTCAGTTATGAAATACTTGTGGACTGTATGCACCAGAATCCGCAGGGACTGATGGAGTACCGTGAACAGGTCGTAGTGTTCCGTAAAGACGGCATCAACCACATTGCAAGAATAATCACATACGTTGACATTAAGAAAGGCAAGAAGCCAAAACTTATATCGCTTCTCACCAATGACTTCGACATGCCTCTGGAGACAATCGTGGCCATCTACCGTCGCCGATGGCAGATTGAGTCGCTTTTCAAGCAGATAAAGCAGAACTTCCCTTTGCGATACTTCTATGGCGAAAGTGCCAATGCCATAAAAATACAGATTTGGGTAACGCTCATAGCTAATCTGTTGCTCTCGGTCTTACAAAGCACCTTGCAAAGGCGTTGGAGCTTTTCTGGACTGGCTACAATCGTCAGAATTGTACTGATGTATTATCTGAATCTCGAAAAGTTCCTAAATCAGCCCGACGCTGACTTGAAAATCATGCTCGCAGAGGCCTCGGAATCCCCTCCTGAAGATCCCGAAAACTGCTGAGGGGGCTTGTCAAATACAAAAAGTAAGCCCAACTTCTGCTGTTCAAGAAGTTGGACTCACCCTTTTATGGTTTAGCGGACAGTAAAATTATCATATACTATGGTATGGCTTGTGTCAGAGCATGAAATGAAGTGAAAATCAGATGAATATGTACTAAAATAATGGCTTAAAAACTTGCATAAGTCGTTGAATTTTAGTATATTTACATACTCGAGCATTGCTTCGGGCGGTAGTTTGATGATGTTGAAATGACATTATCGGACTATCTGAACATCATAATATCTCTCACCATGTTCGGACTTCTATTGATGATATATCTATTGCCTGTTGCGATAGTTGCAGGATTGTTGCTCCGCTTTATCCGATGGTCGCTTGTAATGATTATACGTCTTGCCTGCCGGATTGTGTCTCTGGTCTGGCGTATGATTTGTTGGCTGCTTCTGCTCGGCTGGAGAGGATTGCGGTCGTTGTGGAGACGGTATCGACACAGGACTGCTCCGTGAAATTTTCTTTAAGGGAGAAAAGTAGGAGGGTAGGCATAATCTTCTCCCTGCGGTGGAATTTTACATGCTGGGAAACAAGAGGGAAAAACAGTACGGATTTCGGCTGATGTGCGCCACCTTTGCCGTCACCTTGACCGACACCTTATCCGCCACTTCTGCCGCCACCATTTCAGACACGCCTTCCGACACATTTACCGTCACTGATACAGACACATTTACATACACTCTTGGGGACACTCTTTCGGACACTTATGGGGACACCTTTGGGGACACTTTTACAGACACCTTTTCCGCCACTTTTTCGGTCAGTGTGCGCCACCTTTTTCGCCACCTTTTTTGAGGCTCCCGGACACCTGTCCATACCACCGAACTTTTGCCTGAAAACAGGCGTTCAAGTATGAGAACCACAATTTTTAATAGTTAAATATTGTTTAATTGGCAAATATTCGGATAATAAGTGTTAATTTTGTGATACTCTCGCAGGTAGTGATAAATCAGGGCAATTTTGCCCTCCAAAATAGAGCGGAAAATGTGGTACAAACCGTGGTACATTGCTTCTCAATTACGTCAACCAACAAATTGATAATCAATAAGATAACACCACTCTCACAAAGCCCGCTCGGATCACACAATATAAAGTGTTGAAAATAAGCTAATTAAAGTTTATTCTCAATGCTTTATTTGTATCTATTAGTGAAATTTAGGCTCTTTTATCCTTACTTTTTATGGGTCAGCGGATTTTTCCGGTGGGCGGGAGTGGATATCAAGAGTATAGTGTTATCTTTGCACAATGAAACCAGATCAACTGCTCAGAGCAATCCTCCCCGAAGTCCTGATAGACAACTTCGACATCGATCGATTTGAAAAAAGCGATACCCGCTTTGATATATGGCTTGACGAAAAGAAAGAGCAACTTCCCGAAGACAAGTATAACAAAGAGATAATATCCTACGGTTTTGGTGATTACCGCACCATACAGGATTATCCTATAAGGGGGCGTGCCACATACCTCCATGTTCGGAAGCGCAAATCATGAACCTGCTATATCAGACCCATCTTGGCTTCAACGGACTTCAGGTCATCATGAATACCGGGGAAGAAGAATTGGTCGACTCAAAGACCGTACACAACATTTTCGACGCGAATGGGAATGTCATCGGTCAAAAAGAGTTTCCGACTGACAAGATGGAGTCTGAGGGAACCAAGAAAATGGTTGAGATTGCCGGTCCGCTTGTAGATGCAATAAGACTCGGGAAGATTCTTGTTGTCGATGAACTGGACGCAAAACTCCATCCCTTCCTTACTCGCAAGATAATCGGACTGTTTATGGACAAGGAGTTCAACAGGAATGGAGCCCAGCTTATTTTTGCGACTCATGATACGAATCTACTAAATATCCAATATCTCCGTCGTGACCAGATCTGGTTTACCGAGAAAGACAAATCCGACTCGACAGAACTTTACTCTCTGGTAGAGTTCCGTGATGAATCCGGAAATAAAGTACGCAACGACCGCAACATCGAGAAGGACTATATCAATGGTCGCTATGGTGCAATTCCTTTCATGAGCTAAACTATGGGACAGCTTCCAAAATCAAGAATCGAACAGCTCAAGCGCGAAAAGCGGGAGGCCAAGGCTGCGAAGAAACGCAAGGTTGCCACTCGCGAAAAAATCGTACGCTTTCTTGTAGTTTGCGAGGGTGAGCGTACCGAACTGAACTATTTCAGGGAACTTGTCAGGGACAGATATTCGGAGGTCCGTTCCGAGGAGATTGTCGGAGAAGGACGCTCAACATGTGCATTGGTGAAGAAGACCGAAGAGATTCGAGAACGACTGGAACGGCAGCGGCAACTGAAATTTGATCGTGTATGGGTAGTGTTCGACAAGGATGACTTCAACGATTTCAACGAAGCCATATCACTTGCCGAACGAAAAGGATATAAAGCCGGGTGGACAAATGAAGCCTTTGAACTGTGGTATCTCCTTCACTTCACCTTCCTTGATGCCGCTGTTTCCCGTGCCGATTATATCGCCAAACTCGAAACAGAGATCAGACGGAATGAGGATTATCAGGATTACAAATACCACCAGAACGACAAAGGGATATACGCATTGTTGCAGAAAATCGGGAATGAAGCGCTTGCAAAAAAGGCGAGCTGAAAAACTACGCCGATTCTTTGAGCACACACTCGACTATAAATCCCACAAGCCATGTACTACGATAGACCTGCTCGTTGATGAACTTGAACATCCTGAAAACCTACTCAAAGATGGAGACTGATATTATGACTGTCGGTATAAGAATCGTTAAAACGAATCCTCGAACTGATAAATTTGAAGTATTTCCCAAAGTCGATTATTTTTCAAGTTTGGGAAATAATCGATAATGGAATCAATAGATAAACAGTTGTTCCATTTGTAGTTAGAGTTTTGGTGAAAACTCCCAAATAAAATACTATTGATGACTATTCCTGAAGTACGTAAAGAAATATCAGCAATACTTATAATACCGATCATATCACTGTGAATTTAAGTGAATAACACTCAATTTTACATCCAAAACTGGATGTAAAATTGGGTGTTTTTGTTTTCATAGGTTTTAAGGAAAAAGAGATTGGATATTTTATTCTACATTGAGAAGGAATCCGAACCATCATATGTATTCAGGCGTTTTATATCCAGACGCCTGACAGGTGTTTATCCCTATTATACATAACTAACAGCTATATTTTTATGGAACTATTTGATTGGTTTGTTCAGACCTGTCGTGATAATCCATCAATCCCTATTTTTCTTACCATCGGTGTTGGATTCTGGATCGGCTCTCTGAAATACAAAGGATTCTCACTGGGAGTAGTGACGTCGGTGCTTCTTGTCGGCGTGCTTGTCGGTCAGATGGATATCACTATTCCAGGGCCGATTAAGAATGTGTTTTTCCTCCTTTTTCTTTTTGCCATAGGCTATAGTGTGGGTCCGCAATTCTTCCGCGCTCTGCGTGGCGATGGCATAAAACAGGTGCTTTTTGCAGTCGTTTTATGTATGTTGTGTCTGTTTGTCACTTGGGGTGTCGCTAAGGTCATGGGCTATAATGTCGGTGAAGCGGCAGGTTTGTTTTCCGGTGCGCAGACAATTTCAGCTGTAATAGGAGTGGGCACGGACACTGTTGGCACACTTGGTGTCAGTGCGGCTCAGAAAAAGGCGTGGATAGATATTATTCCGGTTGCGTATGCTGTGTGTTATGTGTTCGGAACCATAGGCTCTGCATATATCCTTGCCAATCTTGGTCCGTTGATGCTCGGTGGAATAAAAAAGGTGAAGGCCGATACTGCCGCGCTTGAAAAGGAAATGAACGAAAGTTCACTGACTTCTGATCCAGCATACATAATAGCTAATCGACCTGTTGCATTCCGGGCCTATAGCGTAACGGCTGACTTTTTTGATTCGCCTCAGACTGTAGCAAGGATAGAAGAGCATCTCAAATCCGAAGGGAAGCGTCTTTTCATTGAACGGGTGCGTTCCGGAGGTAATATTATAGATCCAAAGCCTGATCTCTTGATATCCAAGGGTGATGAAATTGTGCTTAGTGGTCGACGAGAATATATCGTAGAGGATGAAAGCTGGATAGGACCGGAGGTCAATGATGCAGAATTGCTTGATTTTCCTGCCGAACAGATTCCTGTGATGATTACCAAGAAGACTGTTGCTGGACTCACTGTAGATCAACTGCGTGCACAGAAATATATGTATGGAGTGTCAATCAAGTCAATAGACCGAGGTGGGGTGGGTGTTCCTGTCTTTGCCAAGACTAAACTTATGGCGGGTGACATCCTGACTCTTGTCGGATTATCGTCGGAGGTCAATACTGCCGCGCCCAAACTCGGATATGTGGATCGACCAAAGAATTCTTCAGACCTTGTCCTTGTTGGTCTCGGTATAGTAATAGGCTGTCTGATAGGGGTTCTTTCGATTCATGCCGGCAATATACCCATCAGCCTCAGCACCAGTGGAGGCACTCTGATTGCGGGACTTGTGTTCGGATGGCTTCGTTCAAAGCATCCCACATTCGGGCGTATACCTAAAGAGGCTTTATGGCTTATGAATAACCTTGGGCTTAATATGTTTATTGCTGTCATAGGCATCACATCAGGACCTTCGTTTATAAGCGGTATAAAGGAAGTGGGCTTTGATCTATTTCTGGCAGGTATAGTCTGCACATCTCTACCTCTGATACTCGGAGTCATAATAGGTCATAAAATTTTCAAGTTCCGTCCAGCAATAAATCTCGGATGTTGTGCCGGAGGTCGTACAACCACCGCAGCACTCGGTGCAGTTCAGGAGTCATTAGGCAGTACTCTCCCAGCGATGGGGTATACGGTGACATATGCCGTTGGAAATACTTTGCTTATACTTATGGGTGTGGCGATTGTGCTCATGACCGTGTAGTATAACTAAATAAAACATATACAAAAATAAAACTCTCCAAAATGAAAAATGATAAAATCAGTCCCGAGAACCGAGACTTGGAAAAGCGTCTTAAGCAGATGAGCCCGTTTGAGATCAAGAACAGGCTTATAGAGATGGCTCAGACCGATGCCCGCAATTCGACTGCGACGTTTCTAAATGCCGGACGAGGAAATCCCAACTGGATAGCCACCGAACCTCGCGAGGCTTTCTTCCTTCTTGGGAAATTCGGACTTGAGGAATGCCGCAGGGTTACCTATAATCCTGTAGGCATTGCCGGGATACCTTCGGAAGATGGTATAGGCGAACGTTTTCGCAAGTTTCTTGACTATAACAAAGAAGAGCGTGGAGCCGCCCTCATAAGCCGTACATTTGAATATCTTGTGTCCAAGCATGAGTTTGATCCGGATATTTTGGCTCATGAATTTGCCGAAGCCGTAATTGGCGATCAATATCCTACGCCTGACCGTATACTTAAGAGTGCTGAGTCTATGGTGCGTGACTATCTGCGGCTTGCCATGGGTGGTGGTGACGATAAGTCGACTTATGATCTGTTTGCTACAGAAGGTGGCACTGCCGGTATGTGTTATGCCTTTGATTCTATTCAGGAAAACAAACTTATCAGCAAAGGTGATAAAATGGCACTTATGGTTCCGGCATTCACTCCGTATATCGAAATCCCGCATCTTGACCGCTTTGGCTTTGATGTGGTAAATATCAATGCCGACAAGGTACAGCATGACGGTTATCACACGTGGCAATATCCAAAGGAAGAGGTGGATAAGCTTCGTGATCCATCAATCAAGCTTCTGTGTGTCATCAATCCGAGCAATCCTCCAAGCTATACACTTGCGCCTGATACTCTTCAGCAACTCATTGATATCGTGAAAAATGATAATCCAAATCTCATGATTATCACTGACGATGTATACGGTACTTTTGTAAGAGATTTCCATTCTCTTATGTATGAGCTTCCTTACAACACAATGTGTGTCTATTCGTTCTCAAAGTATTTCGGGGCTACAGGCTGGCGTCTGGCTGTATGTGCCATCAACAAGGACAATGTATTTGACGATATGATATCCAGGCTTACGCCTGAGCAGACCGCCGATCTAAACAGGCGATATTCTTCATTGTCGCTCGATCCGCAGAATATAAAGTTCATTGACCGTATGGTTGCTGACAGCCGTCTTGTCGCACTCAACCATACTGCCGGACTGTCAATGCCACAACAGATGCAGATGACACTGATGGCCGCGTTCGCTTACTTTAATTCACGTGATGACAATAGTTACCAGACCACTATGATACATACAATCAATGATCGTCTGAACGCTCTTTGGTCGACCACAGGGTTCACGTTGCTTGTCGATTCTCTCCGGGCAGGTTACTATTCCGAGATAGATATAATGGTATGGGCTAAGAAATTCTATGGTGATGACTTCGCCAAATATTTACAGGACAATTATGAGCCCCTCGACTTTGTGATACGTCTTGCCAGCGAGACTGCCGTTGTGCTGCTCAATGGCGATGGTTTTGACGGACCTGCATGGTCAGTGCGCGTTTCGCTTGCCAACCTCAACGAATCCGATTATCTAAAGATCGGTACGGCGATACGCAGGATGCTTGATGAATATCATACCCGATACGAGGCTGGTAATAAGTAAAACATGTCTGTATAATTCTTTTATGATGAGGTGTGCCGGAAATTGCCGGTGCACCTCTTTGTTCTGTGAGACCAATCAATATACATAGCTTTGTTTATGGGTGCTTAAAATATGCAAAATAATGTCTTAGATGACTTAGATGATAGCTCTGTGGATGCGTTTTTTCCGAATATTAGGAAAAAACATTAAATTTGTGGTCTGAAATCATGCATATTCACACAGAATCGTGCTTTTTTGAACTAAACAACTTTTTATTATGTTAATTTTATAAAAGTTGTATTATAGTAATATAATGTAATTAAAATTAATGTTCATAGATATGCTATAATACAATCCCTATCACAAAAACCATCAAGAATATTTCTATTATGTTTCTAATGTTTGTATATCTGATAGGCGCACTTGCACTATCATTTCTCTGTTCGGTGCTTGAGGCTGTGTTGCTTTCAACGCCTATGTCGTACATCACAATGAAAGAGGCTGATGGGGCGAAGAACGCACCACGCCTCAAACAATACAAGACAAATATCGACAGACCGATTGCCGCAATTCTGTCTCTTAATACAATTGCCCATACAATCGGTGCTGCCGGGGTGGGTGCTGAGGCTGTGAGAGTGTTCGGAGAGGCTTCATTCGGGATAATATCGGCAATAATGACCCTCCTTATACTTGTGCTTTCAGAGATTATACCTAAGACTATAGGTGCGTCCTATTGGCGTAGACTTGCATTGCCGTCTACATCAGTGATACATTTCCTTGTCATTGTGACTTATCCTCTTGTATGGCTTTCCGAGTATATCACCAAAATATTTTCCTCTAATGAGGAGGCAGTCTCTGTCAGTCGTGAGGAGGTTTCTGCAATGGTGGCAGTGGCTTCTGAAGAGGGTGTGCTCAAGCATCAGGAGAGCAAGATAATACAGAACACTATAAAACTCACCAATATAAAGGCTGAGGATATAATGACTCCTAATCTTGTGGTGGTATCGGTGCCCGAATCCATGACAGTCAAGGAGTTCTTCGACAAAGGGGAGCTAACGTATTCACGCATACCTGTTTATAATGACAATAAGGATTATGTCAAGGGTTACGTCCTGAAATCAATGGTCCTTGAACTGCTTGCTCAGGACAAGTTCGATACAAGGCTTGCTGATATCATGCGCTCTATTCTCAGTTTCAACGAGGATGACAGTGTGCTGAATATCTGGGAAAGAATGCTTGAAAAAAAGGAGCATATCTCAGTGATTCAGGATAAATACGGTTGTCTCAGAGGTATCGTTACAATGGAGGATGTCATCGAAACCATGCTTGGAGAGGAGATTGTGGATGAAGTTGACACTGATGCCGATCTTCAACAGGTGGCGATGGACAAGTATAGATCAATGCAGGAGTCGGTGTAGCAATAGTGCGGCATCACAGACTTTTCTCAAGAAGTACCAGTTCGACTGTCCCACAGCCGTAATTCGCTGTCCACGATGCCAGCCTCTCTGAAGCCTAATCCAGGATAGAATAGACGGGCGTTTCGGTTCTTTGTCTGAGTGTCAATTCGCAAAGCTCTGTAACCAAGAGATCTCCCTAATGATTCGTAGAATCTTACGAATTCGGTTCCAAATCCTCTGTGGGTAGAGTCCGGGTCGACTACCAGGGTGTGCAACACAAGTACCTCGTCATCGTTGGCGGGGTATTTCCATTTACCGGCAGTATATTCAGGCAGTTGCTCGCTGTTTATAACAGCTGATGCGAATATGTGTCCGTCGGATTCAAGGACATACAGGTCATCGCGGTCAAGAGCGCGTAAGGCTGTTTGTAAAGTGGGGTATATGCCGCGTTTCCATCCTACCGTATATACACCGTTTTCCTCAAGCGAGTGAATCTTGTCGTAGATCGCAGTTATCTGATTGATGTCCTGAATGGAGGCTTTTCGTATCATTTTAGTTGGATTTATGGAAAGTAGAGCAGAGCATTTCCGATTCGATTCCGGAAATGCTCTGTCGGTTTATGGAGTATATTTGTTAGCTGGTCTTGGTCAATCGCCCATTGTGCGTAGAAGCTCGTCGTTGTCGGAAGTGCGATCCATCCGGTCTTTTATGAATTCCATGGCTTCGATGGAGTTGCGGTCGCTAAGGAAACGGCGCAGAATCCACATGCGGTTTAGAGTCTCGTTGCGCAGGAGTAGATCGTCGCGTCGTGTGCTTGATGCCATGATGTCGACAGCAGGGAATATTCGTTTGTTGGAAAGCTTGCGGTCGAGCTGAAGCTCCATGTTGCCTGTGCCCTTGAATTCTTCAAATATGACTTCATCCATCTTGGAACTTGTCTCTGTGAGGGCTGTAGCTATGATGGTGAGTGAGCCTCCTCCCTCAATGTTGCGTGCCGCGCCGAAAAAGCGTTTAGGTTTCTGAAGGGCATTTGCGTCCACACCTCCTGAAAGAATCTTGCCGGAAGCAGGTGCGCAAGTGTTGTATGCACGTGCCAGACGTGTTATCGAATCGAGCAGGATCACCACGTCATGACCGCATTCCACCATGCGTTTTGCTTTCTCAAGAACTATCTGAGCGATGCGCACATGACGTTCGGCAGGCTCATCGAATGTTGATGCTATCACCTCGGCATTTACGCTGCGGCTCATATCGGTTACCTCCTCCGGACGTTCGTCAATGAGGAGAATCATGATGTAAGTCTCAGGATGGTTCTCGGCAATGGCATTTGCGATGTCTTTGAGCAGTATGGTTTTACCTGTCTTTGGAGGTGCGACTATAAGACCGCGTTGTCCCTTGCCTATAGGAGAGAACATGTCTACCACACGAGTGGATATATTGCTGCTTCGACCTGATGTGAGGTCAAATTTTTCGGTAGGGAACAGTGGAGTGAGATGCTCGAATGCTACACGATCACGGATATATTCAGGAGTCCGTCCGTTGACTGTGAGTACCTTGGTCAGAGGGAAGTATTTTTCATCAGCCTTCGGTGGACGTACATTGCACTCTACCACATCACCCGGACGCAGACCGTATTGTTTGATCTGCTGCTGGGATACCAGTATGTCGTCCGGCGAGGAAAGATAGTTGTAGTCGCTTGAGCGTAGGAACCCATGCCCCTGTGGCTCAAGTTCAAGGACGCCTGATGCTACTATGATATCGTCAAAATTGTATTGTGCCTGGTAGCGTGCTTTTTCTTCGGCCGCAGCATCAAAGTTTTTGTTGCGGTTTTTCTTGTTCTTTTTTCCTCCCTGTTGTTGCTGAGGCTTCTCCATTCCGGGCTCGCCGATTACAATGGGGGATGCCACGGTTAATTTGGATGCCTGTTCTTTTTCCTGAGGTGAACGTGGAGCGAAAGTTCTGCCGCCGGCGCGTGGGAAGAATGAGCCGAATGATGAATCTTTCGGGCGGAAATCACGTTGTCCTTCACGAGGTTGATTTTCGCGCGGTGTTTCCTCATCGTTGGCTGTTACTTGCTCATGATTGTCAAGATTGGCTCCAGGACGTATAAACACTCCTCTATGCGGGCGTTCCGATGTTTCGGCATTTTCCGGTTGAGGATTCTGCATGTCAGACTGTTGTGTCTGTTCGTTTTGTTCCGGTGCAGGGAGGAGTTTTTCGGAAATCTCCATTGGTGTCTGGAGCTCTGTACCGGCCATATTGTTTGCTTCATTGTTGATATCCGGGGTGTTTTCTCGCTCCTGGCGTTCCTGCCGTGACGGACGGCCGCGTTTCTTTTTGGCTCGCGGTGTTTCAGTGCTGTTGGGTGTGGTCTCTTCCTGTTGTGTTGTCTCTGTCTGAACAGGGATCATCGGCTCTGATTCAACGATCTCGGAACCTGAATCAGGCTGGGTAGGCTGAGGAGCATTTTTAGGCTTACGGCCTCGGCGTTTGGGTGCGCTTTCTGTAGCCAGCGTTGCTGTGTCATCAGCGGAGGCAGTCTGCTCTATAGGCTGTATGGCTTCTGTGATTGTGTCTTCCGCTTGCGCAATAGGTTCTTCTGCAGTTGTTTTCTTGCGGCGTTGCTTACGCTCTGCGTTATTTTCCTTAGGCTCTTTTTTCTGTCGGCGAGGTTTCTCCTGAGTAGGACCATTTGCCGATGCATTTGCGGCATGGTCACGAGCCTGTTTTTCGAGGATCTCATATACGAGACCCTCCCTATCATCAATATTGATTTTTTTTATGCCGATGGTGTTGGCAGCTTCTTTCAGACGCTCTTCATCCATCTTGTTGAGTTCTTCGAAATTATACATATAATTTAATATGTGTATATGTGGGGGAATGTTTTCTTGTGTATTTTATTACTTTGGTCATTTTGCTGTGAGATCTCTTCATCGAGAATACCTGCTACAACATTATTGAACCATGACTTTATGTGGGACTGGCAGTAATAAAAAGTGAAAATGGTGGAATAAATATATAACTGATTGTGAATCGTGATGAACTCCGTGCCGAATATAATTGTACTAATTCGTTGACGGAATGTAATGAACAGTTATATCAAGATATGATTTAAAAATCCTCAAACAGACTTGAAAACGATGTGATCTTTGATGCAAAGATACAACCATTTTTAAATTCTAACAAATATTTTTGAAAAAAGTTGGTGCGAAAGTTTTACTAATCGGGCTGTGAGCCGTATCTTTGCATAAAAATCTTATAAGAGAATGTTAGTAATAGGCATAGCAGGAGGCACAGGTTCTGGCAAGACCACTGTTGTCAATAAGATAATAAATGCATTTCCAGCCGGAGAGGTGGCGATACTTCCCCAGGATAATTATTATAAGGACTCAAGCCATGTTCCGGTGGAGGAGCGTAGTAAGATAAATTTTGACGAGCCTGCTGCTTTTGATTGGCAGCTTCTGGTGGGTCACATCAAGGCATTAAAGCGAGGCGAGACCATTCAGATGCCTACATATTCATATCTCACATGTACTCGCCAGGCTGAAACAATACCGGTGAGTCCTTGTGAGGTGGTGATTGTTGAGGGGATACTTGTGCTGACCGATCCTGTGCTTCGGGAACTTCTTGATGTAAAGGTGTTTGTTGATGCTGAGGCTGATGAGCGTCTGATACGTGTGATTGCACGTGACTGTGTGGAGCGTGGACGCACTCCTCAAATGGTGCTTGACCGTTATCGTGATGTGCTTAAGCCGATGCATGAAATGTATATAGAGCCGTCTAAAAGGACTGCTGACCTCATTGTGCCGCAGGGCGGAAGCAATGTTGTGGCGATACAGTTGCTTACAGATTATATAGAATCCCGCTTGCGTGTCAAATAAATTTGTGTTATGGACCAAATGACCACAGAGACTGGCGATACAAAGACTGTAGACACCACCATCGATGCAGGTGGTGAACAATTTCCTGTCGGTGATGCGGAGCACATGGTGCTCCGCACTGAAAACCTTGTTAAAAAGTATGGTAAGCGTACAGTTGCCAATCATGTCTCAATCAATGTGAAGCAAGGTGAGATTGTAGGGCTTCTTGGACCTAATGGTGCCGGTAAGACTACCACGTTCTATATGACTGTGGGGCTAATCACCCCTAATGAGGGGCAGATATTCATAAATGATATGAATATCACAAAGTATCCTGTGTACAAACGAGCTCAGAACGGTATAGGGTATCTTGCTCAGGAAGCAAGTGTGTTCCGCAAACTCACGGTCGAGGATAATATAAAGGCAGTGTTACAGATGACCAACACTTCTCCGGAGTATCAGAAAGATAAACTTGAGAGCCTCATAAAAGAATTCAATCTTGAGAAAGTCCGGCACAATCTCGGTGACCGTCTGTCGGGAGGAGAGCGTAGGCGTACGGAGATAGCACGATGTCTGGCAATAGACCCTAAGTTCATAATGCTTGACGAGCCGTTTGCGGGTGTGGACCCTATTGCTGTCGAGGATATACAGTCAGTGGTATATCATCTGAAGGAACGTAATATAGGAATCCTTATCACAGATCACAATGCTCAGGAGACGTTGCGTATCACTGATCGTGCCTATCTGCTTTTTGAGGGTAAGATACTTTTTCAAGGCACTTCGGAGGAGCTTGCCGAGAATCCCATTGTGCGTGAAAAATATCTTGGCCGTGATTTCGTGTTCTATCGCAAAAAGTTTGAAGAAAGAAAGGATTGACCGGTTAGTCGGCTAATCATAATTGTAAGATTTTGCACCCATTGATGTTTACATCCACATTAATGGGTGCAAAATCTTTGTGGAAATATTAAGGTCGGTTTTATGGATGATGTATGCTGTTTTATCGGCATAGTTATCACAATACCACAAAAATACAGCCTGTTTTTATAATTTGCAAGATTTAAGAAATAAAAATGTGTTGAGCTTAAAAATAATTATAAATAATATGGAATAATTGGATAAAGTGTAAGGAAAATCGGTGGTAAATTGTTATTTTTGCACCCAAATTTTATAAAAATTAGGTTTTAATGAAAGTCTTGAAATTTGGAGGCTCTTCAGTAGGAAGTGTCTCAGGGATTCAGAATCTCAGCAAAATAGCTCAGGGGTGCGAGAAGCCTGTGGTGGTAGTAGTGAGTGCCCTTGGAGGGGTCACAGATATGCTCATTGCCACGGCTGTCATGGCTGCCCGTGGCGACGAGACTTTCCGTGAGGGTATTGAGAAACTAACCATACGCCATCATGATATAATAGATCAGGTGATAACCGATCGTCCTGAAGAACTGAAAATCCAGGTTGACAAACTTCTTGGAGAGTTGGCTTCCATATATCATGGACTGTTCCTCATACGTGACCTCAGCCCTAAGACCCAGGCCCTCATAGTGAGCTACGGAGAAAGGCTCAGTTCGCTTATTGTCAACAGACTCGTGCCTGGTTCTGTGCTTCATGACTCACGTATTTTTATCAAGACGGATCGTAAGCGTCATCGCAGTATGCTCGCTACGGAACTTACCGCTGAACTTGTGAGGAAGGAATTTGCGGGTACGGAATATGACGGTAATATACATATAGTGCCAGGTTTTATCTCCAGTGATGCCGAATCAGGGGAGATAACCAATCTTGGGCGTGGAGGAAGTGACTATACGGCATCAATAATTGCAGCGGCTATGGATGCCGAAGTGCTGGAGATATGGACCGATGTTGACGGATTCATGACAGCTGACCCGAGGGTGATACCCACCGCCTATACCATCAATTCCCTCAGCTATGTTGAGGCAATGGAGCTTTGCAATTTCGGGGCAAAGGTTGTGTATCCTCCTACGATATATCCGGTGTGTGTGAAGAATATACCTATTCTGGTAAAGAATACATTCAATCCAGATGCTCCAGGTTCGGTGATACGCAGCACCATTGATGATGATTGTAAGCCCATCAAAGGTATTTCGAGCATCAGCGGGACATCGCTTATTACAGTCACGGGCCTTTCGATGGTCGGAGTCATAGGTGTCAACAGGCGTATATTCACAGCTCTTGCCGACAATGGCATATCGGTATTCATGGTCAGCCAGGCTTCGTCAGAGAATTCTACTTCGGTAGGTGTTCGTGACGAGGATGCCGCTGAGGCTGTAAGGGTGCTAAACCAGGAATTTGCCAAGGAGATAGGCACAGGTGCTATGTATCCGATGCATGCCGAAAGCGGACTTGCCACTGTGGCTATTGTTGGAGAGAATATGAAACATACCCCGGGCATTGCCGGCAAATTGTTTGGTGCGCTCGGTCGTAGCGGTATCAGTGTCATTGCGTGTGCGCAGGGTGCTAGCGAGACCAATATTTCATTTGTTGTCAATGGCGAGTCGCTCCGTAAGTCCCTAAATGTGATCCACGACTCATTCTTCCTTAGTGAGTACAAGGAGGTGAATATTTTCCTTTGCGGAGTGGGTACTGTGGGTGGTATGCTCATCGAACAGATACATTCACAGCAGGAGGAGCTGATGCGTACACATCGTCTTAAACTCAATGTCGTAGGCATCGCATCAAGTAAGCGTCTTTTGCTTGACAGGGATGGTATCGATCTTGCTGACTATCGTGGAAGTCTCGATAACGGGATGGTGTGTTCACCTGAAATCCTTCGTGACGAGATTCTGAAAATGAATATCTTCAACAGTGTGTTTGTCGACTGCACCGCATCCAAGGAGATTGCAGAGCTGTATCAGACATTCCTTGACCATAATATATCAGTGGTGGCAGCCAATAAGGTAGCGGCCTCCAATTCCTATGAGAGTTACGAGCTTATTAAGGAAACTGCCCTTAAGAGAGGTGTGAAATTCCTATATGAGACCAATGTTGGAGCCGGTCTCCCAATAATAGGCACCATAAATGACCTGCGATCTTCCGGAGACCGCATTCTACGGATTGAGGCGGTGCTGAGCGGGACTCTTAATTTCATATTCAATGCTATTTCGGCTGAAACACCGTTCTCAGAGACTGTGCGTCTTGCCAAGGAGATGGGATATAGCGAGCCTGATCCTCGTATAGACCTTAGCGGCACCGATGTGATACGTAAGCTTGTGATACTTACGCGTGAGGGTGGGTATCATGCTGAGCAGGAGGATGTGGAGAAGCGTCTTTTTGTCCCTGAGGATATAATGAATGGCTCCATCGAAGAGTTCTGGAGGCGTTTGCCGGAATTGGATGCCGATTTTGAGGAGCGTCGCAAAGTGCTTGAGGCTGAGGGCAAGCGTTGGCGTTTTGTGGCACGCATGGAGATGGGAAAGATGAGTGTGGGGCTTGAGGCCGTAGACTCACGTCATCCTTTCTATGGTCTTGAAGGATCCAACAATATAGTGCTTCTTACCACAGAGCGTTATCGTGAGTATCCTATGCTGATACAGGGCTATGGTGCCGGTGCGGCAGTTACTGCCGCCGGTGTATTTGCAAATATCATATCTACTGCCAACAGTTAGGATGAAGCATCTCATAATACTCGGCGATGGAATGAGCGACCATAAGGTAGCTCGATTGGGTGGAAAGACTCTGCTCGAATATGCATCCACGCCGGCATTTGACCGCTTTGCTTCAGAAGGTCGGTCAGGGATGCTGCACACGATACCGTCCGGACTTCACCCTGGCAGCGAGGTGGCAAATGCTACGATTCTTGGTTATGACCTCACTGAAGTGTATGAGGGGCGAGGTCCGCTCGAAGCAGCCAGTATGGGATATGAGATGACGGCAGACGATATGGCGATGCGATGTAATATTCTTACGCTCACGTCCGACGGTCTGATACAGAACCATCATGGCGGGCATCTCACCACTGATGAGGGCCGGGATATCATCAAGATGCTTGACGGGAGGTTAGGAAGTGACCGTGTAAAGTTTCTTCCGGGGGTACAGTACCGCCATCTTTTGGTGATAAAAGGTGGTGACAAACGCATTGTGACCACGCCTCCTCACGATAATCCCGGAAAGGAGTGGCGTAATCTCCTCGTGAGACCGATAGATGAAAATGACACCGCATTGCCTGGAAAGATGTCGCCACGCGAGACAGCTGATCTGATTAACTCCTTGATACTCCGATCACAGGAATTGCTTGCCGCGCATCCATTGAACAAACGTCATGAAGAGCAGGGCAGACCTGTTGCCAATTCCATATGGCCTTGGAGCCAGGGATATCGCCCATCGATGCTTACTCTTCAGCAGATGTATCCGGATGTAAGGACAGGTGCGGTAATAACAGCAGTCGACCTGATCAATGGTATAGGTCACTATGCCGGACTGCGTTCTGTGCATGTTGAGGGTGCTACCGGGCTTGTTGACACCAATTATGAGGGGAAATGTCTTGCCGCGTTGGAGGCACTTCGCACTGATGATTTCGTGTTCCTGCATATCGAGGCTGCTGATGAGGCGGGTCACGACGGAGATCTTGAACTGAAGATAAGAGCGATAGAGTATCTTGACCGCCGGGTGGTGGGACCTATTATGAGGGAGCTTTCTATGTGGGATGAGCCGGTGGCAGTGGCTCTGCTTCCTGACCATCCGACTCCGGTTGAGGAACGTGTACATCGTGCCGAGCCTGTACCTTTCACCATATGGCATAAGGGCATAGAGCCTGATGATGTGCTGGCATATTCCGAAGCAGCTTGCGCAAAAGGCTCATATGGGACGTTGCACCTAATGGAGTTTATGCACGAATTTATGAAAATCAAATGACTATGAAATATTACAGCACCAACCATAATTCTCCCGATGTCACATTGGCTGAGGCAGTAGTGAAGGGACTCGCCCCTGACCGTGGACTTTATATGCCGGAAAGGATAGAGAGGCTTCCTAAGGAATTTTTTGACAATATCGGTGAAATGTCATTTCACGAGATTGCCTGTCGAGTGGCACGCGCTTTTTTCGGGGAGGATATTCCTGTTGACCGACTTGATTCGATAGTCTGTGACACACTCTCTTTCCCGACACCTGTGGTCAAGGTTGAGCCGGGTATATATAGTCTTGAACTGTTTCATGGTCCTACTCTCGCATTCAAGGATGTGGGGGCGAGATTTATGGCGCGTATTTTGCAGCATTTCATAAAAATAGGGGATGACCGACGCAAGGTAAATGTTCTTGTGGCAACAAGCGGTGACACAGGTTCGGCTGTAGCCAACGGATTCCTCGGTATTGATGGCATTAACGTCCATGTTCTTTATCCGAAAGGTAAAGTCAGTCCTGTGCAGGAGTGTCAGTTCACCACTCTTGGCAGGAACATTACTGCTATAGAGGTGGATGGTGTGTTTGATGACTGCCAACGTCTTGTCAAGAGCGCGTTTCTCGACAAGGAGTTAAATGACCGACTGCTTCTCACATCAGCCAATTCTATAAATGTGGCCCGGTTTCTGCCTCAGGCATTTTATTATTTCAATGCTTATTCTCAACTGAAGAAAGCTGGGGCAGGGGAGAGCATTGTGATGTGTGTTCCGAGCGGTAATTTCGGAAATATCACAGCCGGGCTTATAGCTCATCGCATGGGACTTCCGGTCAAGCGGTTCATTGCTGCAAATAATGCCAATAATGTGTTTTTCAATTATTTGCAGAATGGAGTGTATGAACCTAAAGCGAGCGTGTCCACTATAGCCAATGCTATGGATGTGGGTGATCCGAGTAATTTTGCACGAATTCTTGATCTTTACGGAAATGATCATGATAGGATAACGTCGTTGATATCCGGCACCACCTATTCTGACGGTTTGATATCCGCGACAATGGCTGACTGTTTCGACCGCACAGGATATCTTCTTGATCCTCATGGGGCGGTAGGCTATCGTGCGCTCAAGCAATTGTTGTTGCCGGGTGAAGTAGGTGTGTTCATGGAGACCGCGCATCCTGCAAAATTTAAGGATACAGTTGAGTCAATGGTGAACACCACAGTAGAGATGCCCGCACGTCTCTATGCATTTATGCGAGGGACCAGGCAAACAATCCCCATGACCAGTGAATTCTCCGATTTCAAATCATATCTTAGAGTGTGTTGAAATTAAACCAGATATAGATGTGTCAGATGTGTGGTTATGTAGCTATGCGTTATCAATCGGTTGGATACCACAAGCTCACGCCGCTGTAAGAAATGGCCGGGCCAAGTTTGAGCATATCTCAGATTCTGTCATGCTACAGCCAATGGGAATCGTTGAAGGCAATAAAGTTCCTGTCGGGAATCCATTTTATATCAGTAATGGTAAGAAAATGGAAATTATCCCTGATACGACTCTGTGCTTATCTGCAAAGTTTACACGAAAATATCCAATTAATGCAGGATGGATCAATCGTTATGCCCAAATTCCGTCAACACGACTTGAAGGATGCAATGAACCGTCTTTCCACTCTCCCGATACTCTGTTCACCATAAGTCAGATACCAGTGTTTCACAACTCGGCGACAGTCAACTCTGATAAGCCATACCGCTATGTCAGAGTGATAGCCGATTTGCCGAGCTATGCCAATATGGACCGTCTTGACATATATGACAAAACCGGCACCCTGGTTGCCTCAGAAAAAAAGAGGTTCATTGATCTTGGTTCTCCTCACGAAATCAGCAGGATTGACTACTTCCCATGGAACGATGGCAATTTCGTCATTCCAGGCCATGACTATGAATTAGCCTATTGGAACTGGGACAAATGGGAAACAATAGCTCGACTGCCTAGCAATGATTATTGCCTAACTTTCGACAGTATTCCCGCTCATGCACTCCTCATACTCCACGACCTCACCGAAGAGAAAGAGGAGCGTCCGTTCACCCTTAATAATGGCAGGCAAATATGGTGGTAAAATCTTACAACTTTCCGTAACTATCGGATTTAATAAATTAATCAATCACAATTTAAAACAAAAAAATCATGAAAAGAAAAATGATTTTCGCGGCTATCGCCGCAATTGCTACAGTAAGTGGCATCGCAGGATTCAACATTCAAAATCAAGAATCCAAGCTAAATGCTTTGACTCTTGCGAATGTTGAGGCATTGTCAAATGACGAGTCTGGGGATTCTAGCTCATCGGGAAGTTCTCATATGCCATGTTGCCCCTCTCCTACATATACAGGAAGTTGGAATAGTATGGTTTTAGATTGTTCCGGTTGCACATATAGGCCTATGTACTCAGGATCGACATCTTCAAGTTGTTAATACCGTGCATAGTGTAATTATATGCTACTATTGATTAGTAAGGTTGCTGAATAATTAAATATATTATTCAGTAGACCTTACTAATCGCCAACTGAAATTCTATTTTAATTCAAATACGTGTTATTCGACATGAAGATCTTTTTTAATATTGTAATTCTGACTATTTGTCTTGTACTATCTGGATGTACACCTGAAGATCAGGCAACAACGATTTCATTCGACAACCGGATCTCATTTTCTGAGTTCCCTGCCGTTGTAAGTCTCGATTCAGGTACTATTATTGATACAAAAACTATTGGAAATCTACAATTCCGCGTAATGGATTCTCTAATGATCATAGCAACGGCTGAAAGAGAAAATTCATGGAAAGTCAGAAGTATTCCGGGAGATTCCACTTTGTTAGAGTTTATATCTATAGGCAGTGGACCGGATGAATTCGTCTCCTCTCCTCTGATATCTCAGGCTTCTTTTTTTAATGGTGATGGAAAAATGTACATACTTCTACCTGATAATTATCGGCAGCAACTTCGAAAGATTGATCTTTCAATAGTAGTGGTGCGATAAAAATCCAACCACTGTGATTAATATATTAGTATTTAGTCAAATACAAGAGTACATTGATTTTTTGATTTGAATTTGGTTTATTAGTCTTGTTGTTCAGAAGCATCAAGATTATGAATCAAGGAAAGTTCGTGTTCTCCCAAGTCATCGAGTTTATACCGCGCTACTGGTTCGATAAGCTGGTAAAGCAATATAAAGGCGATTGGCATGTAAAGAATCTCACCAGTTACAACCACCTCCTTCATCTGCTCTTTGGTCAATTGACAGGGTGTGATTCACTTAGAGACATTTGTCTATGTTTGGAAGCCCACTCGAAAATCCTATATCACCTCGGTTTTCGCAACACAGTGAACCATACATCATTGTCTCGCGCAAACGAAAGCAGGGATTATCGTATTTTTGAGGGACTTGGGTTTTATCTTATCGGATTGGTTAGACCAATGTATTCAAAGGTTCAACTCTCAGAGATAACCATAGACAACGTAATTTATGCGTTGGACTCCACGACCATATCCACAAGCATAAAACTCGCAGCGTGGGCGTTGGGCAAATACAGCAAGGGGGCAGTTAAAATGCATACTTTGCTTGATTTACGAGGAAGTATACCCACCAACATCCATATCACTGATGGTAAATGGCATGACAGTAACGAACTCGACATGCTCACACCGGAACCATTCGCTTTTTATGTAATGGACAAGGCGTATGTTGACTTCAAGGCACTGTTCAGATTCCATCAGTCGCAGGCATTCTGGGTGTCACGCCCAAAAGAGAACATGAAGTTCACAACCATAGAGCAGTTGGCTATCCCCGATACGACCCCAAGTATCATAGAAGACTCTCGGATTCGTGTCACCGGATACAAGTCCTGCAAGCTCTATCCTGAGGATATGAGATTCGTAAGAGTATATGACATGGACAATGATGCCATTGTTGATTTCATATCCAATAACTTTGAAGTCAGCGCATTGGAAATCACCAATCTTTATCGTCACCGTTGGGATATAGAGGTTTTCTTCAAGTGGATTAAGCAGAACATCGTCGTCAAGAATCTTTGGGGATTCTCCGAAAATGCCGTTAAAGTCCACATTTGGACTGCCATCATAGCCTATCTGACGGTAGCAAGAATAAAAGCCAATTATAACAGCTGCTATTCTATTACCGAGGTGGCGACCTTGATCAGAATCTCTGCCTTGGAGCGTGTCGACCTGCGATGGCTTATGACCAAACAAGACCCATCAACCAATTCAGACCAAAATGTCAAAGAACTCTCTTTATTTGATGATTTTTAAACTAACGCGATTTTTATCGCACCAGTAGTAATCTTTCAAAGTCAATTGATTCAGGTCAAATGGAATCAGATGTAGAAAGTAATTCTCGTATTAATAATTTTTCTGTTTATAGTAACTTCTCGGACACCAATACCCGGATATTTGTTTCGGTTAATCCATCCGAAGGGGCTATAGAACGAACAATTTTAAAAGACGGGTCGGAACTGTCTTTAAACAGCATACAGCATCTTAATCAATATAAAGTGCCCGCTCCTGATAAACTGGGGCTGCTTATGCCCAACATTATCTTCAATTGTGATAAGAACCGTATTGTTGAAGTATTAGAACTATATCCACAATTTAACATATATTCTCTTGATGATAACTTTTCAGTGACAGTCATGCCTGAAGGTAAGATAGATAGTTATAAACGATATATCGACAACGAAACAGCTGAAAGTAAAGAACTGATTTACAATGGTGTAAACGGATATGGGAAATTTTTCGTCATCAATAAGATTAATGGTGAAAAATCTGAACTATGGTTCTTTAATTGGGACGGTATGCCCTTATTGGACATAAAACTACCTGAATTGGCTACTTCTTTTGACATAGATTTCCGGAATCATACACTATATACATTAAATTTTAAAAACGACATATTTAAAAAATATGATTTAAAGGACCTCTTAGAAACTGTTCAAATTTGATTCAATAAAATTTTTATGGCAGCCAAATCAATCATTTCTTCAGCGACCTCGGTTGATTCTTCATAATTGCGTGAAAGGCGACGGAACCAGTCAAGCCATGAGAAAGTTCTCTCGACCACCCATCTGAGAGGTTTTGGGATGAATCCCTTAGTCCCGTTTGGAGTATTGGAAACCTCAAGGCTGATTGCAAAATCTTTTTCAATATCTTTAGCAATCTCCCCTCGATAACCTCGGTCAACAAGAACCTTTTCAAGCCGTTCCCACTCTCTGTCTGCTGCATTACACAATGGGTGAGCCTGATGGGAATCATGAACCGATGCACTGCATACTGTCCGGGCAAGAATAAAGCCATTGCGGTCAACCACGATGTTACGTTTGATGCCCTTGACCTTCTTGTTTGCGTCAAATCCATTGTCACTCTTACGGTTGCCCCATTTAACGCTTTGGGCGTCCAATGCTCCTACAGAGGGACTTTCTGATTGATTTCGTTTCTTTCTCACCTTTCGTACAAGTTTGTTGAGCAAATGTTCGATTCTACCTTCTTTGGACCACTTTCGGAAGTAATAGTACACCAGTTGCCACTTGGGATAATCGTGCGGAAGCATACTCCACTGACATCCTGTGACCAGTAGGTATAATACCGCTTCAAAAAGGCTCCGTAGTGAATTTTTACGTTTGCGACAATCATTTTCGAAGAATACTTCGTTTATATAAGACCATTGACCCTCGGTCAAAAGTGTCTGATAGAGATTGATTCTATGCATATGAACAATGTTTTTTCTCCTTCAACACTTTGGCTGAGGGTTTGTTATGCCCTATAACATTTTTTCAATTCTAATTTTAAACAGTTTCTTAAACAGATGTAATATTTAATTGTGGGGTATCAACAGTGATAAGTACCTTGGATAGATCATTAGTGGCATAGACGGTCAATGGGGTGATAGTAGGATACATATTGCTTACGGAGGTGGAAATTGTGTCGCAAAATTCTGCTTCTGTTTCATTGGCAGTTGCCCCGCTTGCCGTACATCCATATCTTTTTGAGTGCGAAAGGATTGATATTCACGATTCGTTGATTAAATTGACGTGTTTGTTGAAATTTTTTTGGATTGATAATGCTGTTCTGTAATTTTGCCGATATAACAAAAAGTTGATTATTTATGGGAAAAAGCCGTAGTAGAGCAACAGAAAGTATAGTCTATATTGTATTGTGGTTTATTGCAATAGGGCTTTATTTGCTTGATATGATCCGTAACAGAGCACAGATGTCAGCTCCGTTGGTCGACATGTCCGTATTGTCGGCTCTGACCCATACCATGTTGCCGTTTTTGATACTGTTTCTTGTAAATAACAATGTGTTGATTCCAAAGCTTATTTTGAGAAATAGGATATTGCCGTATCTGTTTGGGACGGTATGTGTTATCTCAGCAATGTGGGTGTATCAATATTTTGATTTCATACATGTTATAGAGAGTTTGCCTCGCGGAGTGCGACCTGGTCATCATCCTCACATTCGTCCGTTATTGCCGTTGCCTCTGGTCCTGGATTTTACTTACGCGCTTCTTGTTGTGGGTTGCAATCTGGCTATAGCACTTATGTTTCAGCGGTTTGATGACAAGCTTGAGAAGGAGAGTCTTATGAAAGCCAATGCCGAAAGCCAGCTTGCATATCTTAAGAATCAGATAAATCCCCATTTCTACATGAATATGCTTAACAATATTCATGGTATGATTGAGATTGATCCTGATAAAGCTCAGCTGATGGTTATCGATATGTCTCAGCTCATGAGATATATGTTGTATGAGAGTTCAAGACGTATGATTCCATTATCAGAGGAAATCATGTTTCTTAGGAATTATATGAGTCTGATGAGGCAGCGTTTCCCGGAAAACAAGGTGAGTGTGACTTCAGAATTTCCTGCTGATAATGAGATCGTGGGTATTACATTACCTCCTTTGCTGTTTCTTGTTTTTATAGAGAATGCTTTTAAGCATGGTGTGAGTTATCAGGAGGCATCGTTTGTGGCGGTGAGCATAGAGGTGTCACAGCAATCGGTGCGATTCAACTGTATTAACAGTAATCATTCCAGGATATGCGATGATATAGAGACCACAGGCATCGGATTGAGGAATATACGCCAGCGTCTTTCGCTTATCTATGGCGATAAAGCTTCGCTTGAACTGAATGTATCGAGGACCACATATACAGTAAACTTAACTATCCCTGCCCATGCTGTTGAAGACTCTTATAATTGATGATGAGCCCATAGCTCTGGAAAAATTACGAAGTTATGTTGGAAAAGTTCCGACACTTGAACTTGTCGGTGCATGTGGCAATGGTTTTGAGGCTATAGATTTTCTTTCCCAGGTGGATGTTGATCTGATAATCACTGACATCAACATGCCCGACCTGAATGGTCTTGATTTTATTAAGACTCTCTCAAAGCCTCCGATGGTCATATTTACCACAGCTTATTCGCAATATGCAGTGGATAGTTACAAGGTTTCTGCAATTGATTATCTGCTGAAGCCTTATGGGTTTGTCGATTTCAATAAAGCTGTAAATAAAGCAATTGAAGTGTATTCTTCCAGATGCCATCAACACATGGAATCAGTCTCGGTTGACACAAGTGATTCGATATTCATAAAAGTTGATTACCGATATGTACGTGTCGCCTTGGCCGATATCCGTTTCATAAAAGGTTATGGGGAATACCTACAGATTTATATATCTGGAAAGACTTCTCCTTTGGTTACATTAAGTTCTTTTGCATCAATAAGAGGGCTTCTGACAGATGACTTTCTACAGGTGCACCGGTCATATATTGTGAATATGAATCAGGTAGAGCAGATAGAGCGTAATCGGGTAGTGATGGACCATGATAATTTTATCCCTGTAGGAGACAGTTATAAGACCATGTTCCAAGAATATCTTATGTCTCACTCGATAGGTAAGGGTCGCAAGTAGCATACTTGACTGTTCGTTGAAAGAAAAAGGCGATTGGTTGAACATATTTCATCAGTCGCCTTTATTGCATTAATATTGCAGTGTAATTGATAAATGATGAAAATTATACAGCAATGAGGAAACACGTCTTATCAACTCTGTTGGCATTATTGCCGTTGACAGCCTTGTCTCAGACATGGACATATTCGGATTGTGTGGAATATGCCCGAGAGCATAACATATCACTTCAGAAGTCAAAACTGAATGAGCTTTCTTCGGAATATAGCCTTGAAGAATCAAAAGCCCAATGGCATCCGACTTTGGATTTTGCGACCTCTCACGGTTTTTCAAATTATCCTTGGGCGGATGGTAATAAAAATTCCTATAACAGCTCGTATGGTCTGAATGCGGGATGGACTGTGTGGGATGGTGGAAAGCGGGAGAATACGATAAAGCAAAGCAAGCTGCGTACTGAAATCGACCGATTGAATACCGGGGGACTGCTAAGGACTATCGAAACAGACCTTCTACAGATTTATACTAACATTCTGTATGCAAAGGAGGCAATAGGAATATACGAGGAGGCTGTGAAAGTGAGCAAGGCACAGACAGATCGAGCCTTGCAACTGGTAGAAGCCTGTAAAATGTCGAAAGTCGACTATGCCCAGCTTAAATCGCAATATGAACAGGACAAGTATTCACTTGTAAATGCACAAGGCACCTATGACTCCAGGCGAATGGAACTGAAGCAGCTTCTTGAACTCGGCATAGATGCCGAGATCGATCTTGCAGACGTGGAGTGGGATAACGAACAGATTTTGGCTCAGTTGCCACCTATATCAGATACATATGAACTTGCAGTTGCCACCGACCTGAAAATAAGAGGACTTGAAATAGAAAAGTCTTCCTCGGAGCTTGATATCGCAGTAGCAAAGGCCGGGCGTCTTCCTAAGATATCACTGAATGCAGGAGTGGGGACAGGATATTATGCGCCAGGATCATCATTTGGTACAGCCGTAAAGAAAGGTTGGAACGAATCAATCGGGCTTACCCTGTCTATTCCGATTCTTGATAATAAAAAGACAAAGACAGCAATAGCGCAAGCTCGTGTGGCTCAGATTGATGCCCGGCTCAATATAGACCAACGGCAGACCGAACTCGCTCAGATTGTCGAGAACTGGTATATAGACACTCGTTCGGCTCAGTCCCGATATTCAGCAGCAGAAGCCCAATTCGAGTCTGCCAGGCTGAGTGACGAATTGACCAATGAACGGTTTAATCTGGGATATGTCAACCCTGTAGAGCTTATGATATCACATAATTCATATGTCGAGGCTCAGCATTCCTTACTACAGGCGAAATATATGGCTATCCTTGGTCAGAAAATGATAGAATTCTATCGAAATGCCACTGTATCATTTCCTTGAAATAAATAATTATTATTCATATATATGATGAAGACAACAGCAAAGATCCTGAGTGTGACCTTATTATCATTATTTGCATCATGCAGTCATAAGCCTGACACAATACTTGAGACAGTCAAGGCGGAGCGTGGTGAACTTACGGAGACTGTCACAGCGACAGGCACTATCGAATCTGTCACACAAGTCGATGTAGGAACACAGGTGACGGGTATAATCGACAAATTATATGCCGATTACAATACGGTTGTAACCAAAGGCCAGCTTATTGCTGAAATTGAGAAGACACTTCTTCAAAGTGATTTGACAAGTGCAGAAGCCAATGTCGAATCAGCACGCCTGACGTATGAGTATAATCTTGTCAACTATAATCGCGACAAGGCTCTTCATGATAAACAGCTGATAAGTGACTATGAGTTTCAGACCTCCAAGAAGGAGCTTGAAGTGTCGAAGACTGCATACGACAAGGCGAAAGCCGATAAGGTCCGTGCTGCGAAGAACCTCAATTATGCAGAGATATACTCTCCGATTGATGGTATAGTGATCTCAAGAGAAGTAGAAGTCGGACAGACGGTGGTATCGAACATGAATGTTGCTAATCTATATACAATAGCAGATCTTGACAATATGCAGGTGATAGGCAATGTGGATGAGGCGGATATAGGGCAGGTGAAAGTGGGGCAGGCTGTGACATTCTCGGTGGATGCCTATTCCGATGAATTGTTTGAAGGTCATGTCACTCAAGTAAGACTGAATCCTACGGTTGAAAGCAATGTCGTCACTTACGAGGTGGTGGTGGCGGCTCCCAATCCGGATCATAAGCTTATCCCCGGGCTTACAGCCAATCTCATAATCTATACTATGAGTGAGGACAATGTGTTGTTGCTCCCAACAAAGGCATTTATGTTTACGCCTCAAATCAACGATGATGACAACCTTCCTAAGCCGGATGGAGATGCAGGAAAACTTGTTCTCGGAGATGGTCAGAAGTGTGTATGGGTTGTAAAGGATGGACGACTTGTGCCGACAGTTGTGACTGTCGGGGCGAGCAATGGATTAAAGACTGTAATACACGAAGGTCTCTCTGATAATGATGCAGTGGCTTCAGGCTATTCTGTGTCAGCCGGATCGCAGGAAGGTGAACGTTCGGAAGGTGAACGAAGTCCGTTTGCTCCTCAGCCTCCAGGTAGGAACAAGAAAAAATAATGGTTATGAGTATCGGAAAAGAAATTATAAGGATAGAAAATCTACGTAGGGAATTTGTGGTCGGAGGAGAGAAGGTAAAAGCTCTGCGCGGAATATCATTTACTATAAATGAAGGCGAGTTTGTGACCATAATGGGCACTTCAGGCTCAGGGAAATCCACTCTTCTTAATTTGCTTGGCTGTCTTGACACCCCTACTTCCGGAGAGTATCTTCTGGATGAGATTTCAGTCCGGTCTATGAGCAAGAATCAGAGAGCTGTGACACGCAACCGAAAAATCGGTTTTGTGTTCCAGAACTACAACCTTCTTCCTAAGACCACAGCCATAGAGAATGTGGAATTGCCATTGCTTTACAACACGTCGGTCAGTGCTAAGGAACGACGCGAAAAGGCTATTGCATCCCTAAAGTCGGTAGGGTTGGGTGAACGCCTGAACCATAAGAGCAATCAGATGTCTGGTGGTCAGCAGCAGCGTGTGGCTATAGCTCGTGCCCTTGTCAATGATCCGGTGATAATTCTTGCTGATGAGGCGACAGGTAATCTTGACACACGCACATCATTCAGTATCCTTATGCTGTTTCAGGAGCTTCATGCCAAGGGCAGAACTATTATATTTGTGACCCACAATCCTGAGCTCGCGGATTATTCTTCACGAAACATAGTTTTGCGTGACGGAAAGATTGTTTCCGACACAGTTAACAGGACTCCTGCTTCGGCTCGTGAGGCATTTTTGAATTTACCAAAAGAGAATGATTGACATGAATATAGCTAATCTATTGAAAATAGCACTCAAAGCTCTGAATAATAATAAACTCAGATGCTTCCTGACTATGCTTGGCATAATAATAGGTGTGGCTTCTGTCATAACCATGCTTGCCATAGGTCAGGGGTCCAAGAACAGTATCAAGGAGCAGATTTCCGAAATGGGCTCAAATATGATTATGATACATCCCGGGAATATGCATCGCGGAGGTGTGCGACAGAGTGCCGATGACATGCAGACACTTGACGAGTCGGATTACGAGGCTTTGAAGGATCTGCCTGGAATCGCAGCCGTATCCCCGTCTGTGAATTCCGGCGGTCAGCTTGTAAATGGTAACAATAATTATCCTTCGTCAATCTACGGAGTCACACCGGAGTATCTTGATATACGCAGATTCAAGGTCAAGGAAGGCTCGATTTTCACAGAGCATGACATTAAATCCGCTGCCAAAGTCTGCATTCTTGGCAAGACGGTGGTTGACAATCTATTTCCTAATGGCGAAGATCCGGTAGGGCGTGTGATCCGTTTCGGTAAAATCCCTCTGACTGTTATAGGGGTGCTTGAGTCGAAGGGGACAAATTCTATGGGGCAGGACCAGGATGATGTGGTCATAGCTCCGTACACAACTGTGATGAAGCGTATTCTTGCCATTGATTATATCCAGGGGATTTTTGCGAGTGCTGTGGATGAAAACCGCACGGACGAGACCATCGATGCCATAACAGAGGTGCTGCGTACACGTCATAAGATAAAGGAAGATGCAGATGATGATTTTGAAATTCGGTCACAGCAGGAGCTTAGCGAAATGATGAATTCCACAAGCGATATGATGACAGTCCTTTTGGCTTGTATAGCCGGTATTTCTCTCCTTGTCGGAGGTATAGGCATTATGAATATAATGTATGTGTCCGTTACCGAGAGGACACGTGAGATAGGACTGAGAATGTCGATAGGTGCGCGTGGCATTGATATATTATCACAATTTCTTATTGAAGCAGTGATAATAAGTGTCAGTGGTGGTGTTATAGGAATTATGCTTGGCATCATAGCTTCATGGCTCGTAAATGCCATTGCCCATTGGCCTGTTTACATTCAGGCATATTCAGTGGTTCTTTCGTTTGCCGTATGTACTGTGACCGGAGTATTTTTTGGTTGGTATCCGGCAAAGAAAGCTGCCGGATTGGACCCTATTGAAGCCATTCGGTACGAATAGGTTTTTAGGGCGGTTTATAATGTGGAGAGGTTGTTCCGTTTTTCGGTTCAACCTCTTTTAATTTAAGACGGATAAGTTTAAAAACCTAATCATGGTTAGAATTGTTGAAATTTTAATTATGAGAAAGTTTTTTCACGTTTCAGCGATTGTAATGCTGGCATCCGTGATGTCAGGCATGGTACAAGCACAAGCGCAGAACCCCATGGATGAGGCTTCGCGCTATCTCAGACAGCCTTTGCCTGAACGATGGTCGTTCACACCGGACATCATTCAGACACTCCCGTCCGATGATGAATGGTGGAGATCATTTGGCGACTCTACTCTCGATTCATTGATTTCAGTTGGCATCAACAATAATTTTAATATACTTGAGGCCGCCCACCGTAGAGAAATGGCTCGCCTGGCAGTACGTCAGTCGCAGGCAGCCTACTATCCGTCGGTGGGGTTGAACGCCGGATATGCCAGGAATTATGCGATGAGAAAAGGGGCTGACAATTTCTCTTTCGGAGCAGATGTCAATTGGGAGATTGATATATTCGGAAAGATCTCTCAGCAGGTGAAGTCGCGTAAGGCTGGATACGAGGTCTCCAGAGCCGACTATGTAGCCACTATGGTGAGTATGACGGCCGAGATAGCCACTTATTACATAAATTATCGTGTGCTCCAGAATCAGATATCAGTTGCTAACGAGCATATACAATATCAGGCTAAGGTGGTGAAGATCACTGAGGCACGTCATGAAGCCGGCCTGGTGTCGAAATTGGATGTCGCGCAGTCAAAGACGGTGTACTACACTACTGAGGCTTCTCTCCCAAGGCTCAAGGCGCAGGCATCCGAGATGCTCAATGCTCTGTCGATCCTGATCGGGGTATACCCTTACGAGCTTGCACCTGTGTTGATATCGTCATCCACTCTTCCGGAGTATCAGCGTCTGATACCGGCCGGAGTTCCGGCTAATCTGCTGAGACGTCGCCCTGATATAGCAGCCGCAGAGGCTCAGTTGGCTCTGTATGCGGCACAGGTGGGGGTTGCTAAAAAAGATTTTCTCCCAACTCTTGCCCTGACAGGGTCCATAGGTTGGGGGAGTGACAGGATAAACAAGCTTGTCAAGAGCGATAGTTTCACATATAGCATAGCACCTAAACTCTCCTGGACACTCTTTGACGGATTTTCGCGCCGAAACGCTGTGGCAAGTGCAAAGGAACAGATGTTGATGGGCATTGACGCCTACAATCTCACAGTGATGACTGCTTATACCGAAGTCGAGAATGCGATGGAGGCTTATAATGCAGCTCTGGAGAGTATGGAGCTTAACAGAGAGGTGTTCATACAGAGCCGTGAGGCATTCGATATATCCATGGAGCAATACAAGCAAGGGCTTACGGTGTTCACTAATGTGGTAAATGCTCAGATAGACTGGCTTAATTGTGCAAATTCACTTGTTGCAGCTCATGGTGACGCCCTCATAGCACTGGTCGACCTGTATAAAGCCCTCGGCGGGGCTCCTCAATAATGCAAAATCTTATTATTATGGATACTAAAATATTTCTCTTTGCGGCTGCTGTATCTGTTGTCACAATGTCGTGCCGTCATACAGTCTCTAATGATGAGCAATCCGTGGAGACTGTGGATGTTGCACTTCCTCAAGTTGAGTCAATCACGCTTTCGTCGGTTTATCCCGGCGTGCTCACATCCCCGAATTATGTGGATGTTGTGGCTAAGGTCAACGGTCAGATTCTCACCCAGGACTATAACAGCGGATCGTATGTGAAGAAAGGGCAGGTGTTGTTCACAATCGATCCGTCTACCTATCGTGATCATGTGCAGCAGGCTCAGGCTGCATTGACCACGGCAATAAGCACCCGCGACTATGCTAAGACCCATTATGATGCGGTCAATAAGGCTCTCGCAAGTGATGCTGTGAGCAAGATGGAGGTTGTGCAGGCTCAGAGTGCTTTAGAGGAGGCGGAGGCTTCGGTAAAAAATGCCAAAGCATCATTAGCTACGGCTCAAAGGCTTTTGGGATATTGCTCAGTCACGGCTCCGATTTCAGGGCAGACTGCTGAAGGGGAATATGGCATAGGCAATTATGTGAGTGGGGAGGGTGCTCCTGTCAAATTGACAACAATATATGACAACTCGGTTCTGACGGCGGTTTTTGCTATTGAGGATGACCGTTATCATGAGATAGTCAATGCAATTGACAATAAAGATTCTCTGAATTTTGCAAAAGTTCCTGTGATATTTGAAGATCCTTTGCCTCACAGGTACTTCGGCAAGATTTCCTATCTTGCTCCTACTCTCAATAATTCTACCGGTACTCTTAAGGTGAAAGTAAGCATTGACAATGTGTACAATGAACTGAAGCCTGGCATGTATGCAAAAATAGATCTTCCTTATGACAAGATCTCCGATGCTGTCATGGTAAAGGATTCTTCGCTTGGGTCGGATCAGTTGGGTCGGTATCTCTATGTGGTGAATGATTCTGACAGGGTTGTAAAAAAACATGTGACGGTAGGCGATCTTTATCACGATACTTTGCGTGTTGTCACTAAAGGTATCAGTCCTGGGGAGCGTTACGTGACTAAAGCACTCCTCAAAGTGCGTGACGGTATGAAGGTTAATCCTCGGATGATCAATTAATATAACAGGTGTTATGTTATCGAAGTTTTTTATAGACCGGCCGATATTTGCCACAGTGCTGGCAATATTGATGGTGCTGGCTGGGCTTATTACGGTTAAGACTCTTCCGATAGCCCAGTACCCGGACATCACTCCACCGACAGTGATGGTTAGAGCCTCTTATCCAGGAGCGGATGCTGAGACTGTTGCAAAAGTGATAGGGGAGCCTATCGAACAGCAGATCAATGGAGTGGAGGGGATGATGTATATGAGTTCCAATTCCAGTGCAGGATCATATGATCTTACTGTTACATTCGAGAATGGCACGGATCTTGACGAGGCTGCTGTGAAAGTGCAGAACCGTATCTCTCTTGCCGAAGCCACTCTTCCTGCATCAGTGAAGGAGCAGGGCATATCTGTGATGTCCGAGTCGTCCAATATAATATTGTTTATAGCTCTTGAAAGTGATAAGGAGCATAATTACTCGGCTTTGTACCTTACTAACTATGCCCAGCTCAACATAATTGATGAGATTTCACGCATTGAGGGTGTGGGAGGGGCAGGAGCCTTTGGCGGCGGTGAGTACAGCATGCGTGTGTGGCTTGACCCTGCCAAGATGCAGGTGCGCGGTCTCACGCCGGCAGATGTGATGCAGATGATCAGGTCGCAGAATCTTGAAGTGTCGGCAGGGAGTGTGGGTACACCTCCTGTTGCGGCTGATGTTGATTTCGAATTCACTCTTACCGCACAGGGTCAGCTGTCGAGTGCGGAGGAGTTCTCGAACATTATTCTGAGGGCTGAGCCTGATGGCTCGTTGCTTCATCTTAAGGATATCGCGAGGGTGGAGCTTGGGAGCAATTCATATTCCGATATATCGCATGTGTCGGGAAAATCGGCAGGTCTTATAGGGGTGCAACAGCTACCGGGGGCTAATGCTCTTGAGGTGGCGGGTAAAGTAAAGGATAAGCTTAATGAGCTGTCGCAATATTTTCCTGATGGAGTCCAATATCGTGTGATAATGGATACTACGTCATTTGTCACGGCTTCTATTGATGAAGTGCTTGTCACATTTGCTGAGACAACGCTCATAGTTATGGTTGTGATACTGCTGTTTTTGCAGAGTTGGAGAGCTGTCATAATCCCTATGATCGCTATTCCAGTATCGCTTATAGCTACGTTTGCGGTGATGAAGTTGATGGGGTTCTCTTTGAATACCTTGACTCTGTTCGGGCTTGTGCTTGCTATCGCTATAGTGGTTGATGATGCCATAGTCGTAGTTGAGGATTGCTCCAGACTGGTCCAGGAGGGAAAACTTACTCCGCGTCAGAGTGCAGAGAAGGCTATGGAGGAGCTCCAGGGTCCTGTGATTGGAGAGGTGCTGGTGCTTCTGTCAGTGTTTGTGCCCACAGCATTCATAAGTGGGATCACCGGGGAATTGTACAAGCAGTTTGCACTTACGATTGCCGCATCTGTTGCCTTCTCAGGATTCAACGCTTTGACATTCACTCCGGCAATGTGCGCTTTGTTTCTTCGGAAGAAAGAGGATAATAATCCTCGTTTTTTCCTTTACAGATGGTTCAACAAGGGTTATGGTTGGTCTCTTTCCAGATATGTAAGATGGGTAGGCTCGCTGCTGAAGCGTCCGGTAGTGGCGATATGTCTTTATTTCGTGATATGTGCCGTAGCTTTTTGGGGATTTGTTAAATGGCCGTCAAGCTATATTCCAGAGGAGGATCAGGGATATTTCATGACATCGATACAGCTCCCTAACGGTGCGTCGCTTGACCGTACCGACAGGATTGTCACTCAGCTTTCCGACAGTATACTCAATCTTCCGGAGGTGGATAACGTGATAGCTATATCAGGAGAGTCCATGATGGGGGGTGGGACTGGCGGAAACACTGGATCACTTTTCGTTGTGCTCAAGCCATGGAAAGAGCGTAAGGGGGCTGGTCAGAGTGTAAACGATGTGATAGGCAAGGTGAACCGTATCGCATCATCGTTTCAGGAGCCTATAGTGTTCTCCATTAATCCGCCGGCAATTCCTGGTCTTGGAATGACTTCGGGTATGCAGATGCAGATTCTCGATATTAATAATCTTGGAGCGGATGCCTTGGCGGATGCTGTACGTGAAATGCAGGAAAAAGGATCTAAGGATTCCAGGTTCGCTCAGCTTACATCTCAGTTCCAGGGCTCGGTGCCTCAATACACTGTAAAGGTTGACCGAGATCGTGCCAAGATGCTTAATCTTACACTTGAGGATATTTATATCACATTGTCATCATTTATGGGTGGCTCGTATGTGAATGATTTTGTGAAGTTTGGGCGTACATATCAGGTCACTCTCAGTGCTCGTGACGATGCCAGAGGACATGTGGAGGATATTCCGCGGCTGTCGGTGCGTAACAGTAGTGGTGAAATGGTGCCGTTTTCATCGTTTGCCACTGTTGAGCCATCAAAGGGACAGGCAACGGTGAATCGTTATAATATGTATACAACCGCGTCAATCACAGGCACTCCTGCCCATAATGTATCGACCGAGGATTGCATAGCGGGTATGGAGCAATTGCTGAAGGATGCTGTCGGTAATGATTTTGCTTATGCCTGGACCGGGGAGGCATATCAGGAGACGCAGTCAGGCACAACTATATCAATGGTATTGCTGTTTGCTGTCATAATAACATTGCTTGTGCTTGCAGCTCAGTATGAGAGCTGGACCGATCCGTTGGCTGTGATAATATCTATGCCTACAGCTATTCTTGGTACAGTGATCGGATGTATCATAATGTCTCAGTCGATCTCGATATACACTCAGATAGGTATAATACTTCTGTTGGGGTTGTCTGCTAAGAACGCCATACTTATTGTGGAGTATGCTATTGATTTTCGAAAGACAGGAGTGGGGATACGTCAGGCTGCTTTTGATGCAGGGCGCATACGTTTCCGTCCGATTATGATGACAGCTTTGGCGTTCGTGTTCGGAGTCATGCCCATGATCTTCGCCACCGGGGCTGGCGCGGCTTCCAGAGTGGCACTTGGCACTGCTGTGGTCTTCGGTATGGCTATAAATGCTGTGGTCGGGACTCTTTTTGTCCCTGGCTTCTGGGAGCTTCTTCAGTCTTTCAAAGAAAAGTATCTCAGCCGATTGTTTGCGTCATCAACACAGCTTTCCGACGCGAAACCGGAGGCTCCTGCAAAGAAACAGGATACGTCATTATGATAGATTGATCGGCAGTACCGGATGGCTGTATAGCATTATGCAGCCATCCGGTACGGCTGATATTATTTTTTCATCCAGTAGTTTCTTTCGGAAGGGTCCATCTTTTCTATGGCATAACGTAGTGTTGTGCGAGGCATGTGGCTGACGTGGGTGTTAAGGAATGCCCTGAGTATGTCTATGTCACGCTTTCCGACTTCTCTGAGCATCCATCCTACGGCTTTATGGATCAGGTCGTGTGGATGAGAGAGGAGTTTGGTGGCAATTCTTAATGTGTCATCGAACTGATAGGCACGTATGAGGGTAAAAGTTGAGACTATGGCAATGCGTTGTTCCCAAAGGTTTTCGCTGTCGGCAAGACGGTCAAGGATGTTACGGTCAGGCATTGTCCCGTCGGGTAGTTGCCACAGCAGCCAGGTTCCGAGGATGTATTCGCATGAAAGATCGACAAGATCCCAGTTGTTGGCTTGTCTGGCATGACTGAGAAAGAAGTCGGCTATCTCTTTACGTCGTTCTGCTTTGGTTGTCGGCGGTTCTTTTCGTTTGGGTGTGGCGGCTTTCATTTCTTCGACAAGGAGCAGTAATCCGCACAGTCTCACCTCATGCCATGGATTGTAAAGAAGTTTTTCGATTTCTGTAAGAGGCACATCGAGTTTTGCTTGTTTTGTCACAAGTCGCGTCTGAGGGACCCTCAGACCGAGAAACAGGTCTCCTTCGCCGTATTCTCCCTTTCCTGTTTTGAAAAATCGTGAGAGCACGCGTTGCTGTTCATCGTTTTCCATGGTTCGGAGAGTCTCTATAATCTCATTGGCGGTAGTCATTATGCTCAGTGGTATGTGTTATAAATATGTAAAAAGTCTTTATAGTATTGTATGTTGAAGGCAAAGTTACGTATATTTGCGAAAACACAAGTGTAAAACAATGAAAAGATATATTATTGTCATACTGGTCCTATGCTTGTCAGGGATTCCGTCAATGTTAGGCGTGCTGAAAGCGAATGAGCATGTCACAAAGGAAGAGGACGGACGCGAATATCGCTGGCATCGACATAAACCTACGTACTTTGTAGGGCGTAACGGTGTGTTTTTTGATGGCAGGCCAATAAAGGATGCCTCCCCTTCGAGCTTCAGGATTCTTGGTGACGGTTATGCTGTTGACAACTGGCATGTATACTATCGAGGAAATGTCATGGCTGAAGCGGCATTGTCGTTAGAAGTTTTGGGATATGGGTATGTCAAGGACGCGTGGAATGTGTTTTATGACGGCAGAAAAATTGAAGGAGCCTCAGCCGGGACCTTCTCTGTTATTTCAGACTGGTATGCCAAGGATAACTGGAGTGTGTTTTTTGATGGAAAGAAGGTCGATGGAGCCTCCCCTGGAAGTTTTAAGGTGCTTCGTGACGGATATGCGAAAGACAATTGGGCGGTGTATTATGACGGTATCAAAGTTAAGGATGCCAGTCCGGACTCTTTTTCATGTCGCCGAGGAGGATATGCCGAAGATAATTGGAGCACATTTTATCGTGGCAAAAAGCTTGATTGACGTGTATGGGGTTAGAATAATTTAGGAAAATATTTGATTTAGATTTCATTATTCTCGGAAATAATTCGTAAATTTGCAGTGGTAGCAGGACGGTCGTGTCGCTTGCCGAGGGGGCATTTTGCCCTGAGCGGCAAGAGGAAAGTCCGGGCAACACAGAGCACCATACTCTTTAACTGAGAGCTGTCGGTGACGGCAGAGTAACGTGACAGAGAATGACAGCCTCTGATCCATTATGGTATCATGAGGTGATGGTGAAAAGGCGAGGTAAGAGCTCACCGGATGCTATGGCGACATAGCATGCCGCACGTCTTATGGGTTGCAAGGCCATGTATACCGGCAAGCGGACTCCTTTCATATTGGAGCTGCAATGGGTTGCTCGCCCATCGCCGGGGGGTAGGCTGCTCGAGTGCCGAAGCGAAGCCAGGCACCAATTAGATAAATGACTGCGACCGCCGCGGTAACCTGTCAGCATAACGCTTGACGAGAAGTCCCGCGACGACATAACCCGGCTTATAGTCCTGCTGCCTTTTTTCTATTTTACCTGTAGAGATAGGGGAATATATAGGAAATTCAAGTTTTTTTGAAAAAAGTTGCAAAAACATTTGCACAGTAAAAAAAAAGTATCTACCTTTGCAGTGTCAAAAACAAAGAGGTCTTTCTTCAAGAGCAAATTGCTAAGACAAAGACATAAAAATTGCCTTGTGGTGTAATGGTAGCACGTCGGATTCTGGTTCCGCCTGTGAGAGTTCGAATCTTTCCAAGGCAACAAAAGTCGACTGATTCATAAAGGATCAGTCGACTCTTTTTATCTAACTATGTCATATTTAGTGAGATGTTGGGGGTCAGCGGCATACCCTCTGAGAAATTGCCGTCGCTGAGCGATGCGCGGCTACAGGAACTGTTCTCCATACCCGGAGCACGTGAACACAAACCATCGGAACGTCAGATCCGGCTCTAAGCCCTGTTGCCGGAATATGCGGCAAGGCTTTCCCGGAAGGGCATGACAGTCAAGAAGCTGTACGAAGAGTATCACACGGACTATCCCGACGGATACCTTCATGCGTCTTTCGGGATGAAGTTCAGGCAGTTTATGTTATAGACGAATGCCATCGGCCATGTCGGGCACTGTGCCGGAGACCGGATGTACATAGATTTCGCCGGAGACAGACTGGAGATAGTCGACGAGACAACCGCCGAAGTACGAAAGGTCGAGGTGTTCGTGGCGATACTTCCGTGCAGCCACTACACATACTGCGAGGCAGTGTGGTCACAGAAAAAAGAGGATCTGATCAAGGCGTGCGAGAATGCCATCCGTTTCTACGGGGGCTCCCCGTGCGCTATTGTGCCAGACAACCTGAAGTCGGCGGTCACGCGCAGCGACCGTAACGAGCCTGTGATCAATCCTGACTTCGAAGCCTTTGCCGAGCATTACGGGTGCGCCGTAGTTCCGGCCCGGGTACGGCACCCCAGGGACAAGGCTCTTGTGGAAAATGCTGTCAAGCTGATGTACATGTCCGTGTATGTCGATCTCGAAGGGTCGGTGTCCCATGACCTGGAGTCGCTCAACGAAGCCATCCTCAAGTCACTGGAGAAGTTCAATGCACGCAATCTGACCCGGCGCAAGGAATCCCTCCGTAAGCTTTTCGATTCTGTCGAGAGGGACACTCTGAGACCTTTGCCGGCAGACCGCTATCAGATGAGACAGCGGGTGGTGGCCACAGTACAGCGCAACAGTTACGTGACGCTGAACAGGCATCACTACAGTGTGCCGACCCGGTATGTGGGCAAACGCGTGGAGATGGTATACGACACCGATACAATCGAGATCTTCCATGGCTTCACCCATGTGGCCACGCATCACCGCAACGACACCCTGTATGAATACACCACGAAGCCTTCCCACAATCTGCCCGGACGCAAGGGGAGCTGCGAGAGCGACCTACAGGAGATTCTTTCCCGTGCCGCAGTAATCGACAACATCGTGGTGCACTATCTTCGCGCTGTCATCGAGGACAAGCGTTATCCCGAGCTTGCTTTCCGGGCCTGCCGTGGCATCATGAACCTGGAGAAGAAGTACGGGCAGGAACGTCTTGTGTCCGGGTGTGCCGCGGCCATGGAAGCACGCCGCTGCAGCATCAGCGACATGGTGGACATACTCGAGTCCGGGGCAGACGCGGATTATCTGCCGGGGGCCGAGGCCGATGACCGGGAACCCCGGAGACCGGCCCACCGTAACATACGGGGCAAAGAATACTTTGCCGCCAGCATAAGACAATCAACTCAAAACGACAACTCAAAAAATGGAAACAAACGATAAAACCTCCCCTGTAACTCCGGAGAAAGACCGCAACTCCATATCTCTCGATCTGATGCACCGCATGCGCCTTCACGGGATGGCCGCCGCGTTCACCGAAAGCCTCCAATCCACTTTTGCAGAGACAATGACACCTGACAGCTTCCTGAACTGGCTTCTCTCCAGGGAATGGGACTACCGGGTGGCCCGCAACATCGAGCGCCTGGTAAAAGGCGCGAACTTCAGATACAACGACGCATCGGTGGCACAGATCGACTACACGCTGCCGCGTGGCCTGGATCGCAACCAGATGGAACGTCTTGCCTCTCTGGATTTTGTCCGCAAAGGAGACAACCTGTTCATTACCGGATGTGCCGGTACGAGCAAGAGCTATCTGGCCACCGCACTGGGATACGAGACCTGCAAGGCCGGCATGCGTGTCCTGTACGCAAACGCCTCCAAACTGATGGGAACTCTGAAAATAGCCAAAAACAAAGGGACAATCGAGACGGAGCTGAAGAAACTCGAAAAAACGCAACTCCTCATCCTCGACGACCTCTTTCTGGTTCCCCTCGATGCCAGGGAGCGCGCTCATCTGACCGAAATCATCGAAGACAGGCACGGACGCAAATCAATCATCGTCACCTCCCAACTACCCGAACTGGACTGGTACGACGCCATCGGTGACACCACCGTGGCAGACGCCATCCTCGACCGCATCGTACACACTGCTCACCGTATCACGCTAACCGGTGAAAGCGTCCGTAAACTCAAAGCCTTCAAAGGCAGATAAACCAAAATAAAACTGACCCCGTCGGCCAAACTCTTCAGGGGTCAAAAACAAATTATTTTCGGGGGTCAAATCAACCTTGGCCGCAGGGGTCATCCGCGCCTGGGTTTTCCACTTGTTCAAGATTATATAGTTCTTCGTGACGTTTTAGTTCGTTAAACGCCTCATCACATCGCTGCTTCCGTGTCATTATCTCCTCATGCGATTCGATATTGTCTTTGTGTTTCTCATAGAAATCACAAATTGGACCCATGTCCTCGAGATAATACACCGAACCATCGGGAGTAACGTAAACCTCTTGCTCTATTTCCTCTATCAAAGTGGACCCATCCGGATTCTTGTGAACATCCTGCAGGGATACCGATGAGAAAAAACCTACATCTTCGTCATATTCTCGCTTCTTTTGAATGCGGGTAACTCCATGCTTATGGTCATAACGCTCTTCATCTGTCATAGAGTCAAGATATACGTTGTATGCTTCCTCAAGTTCAGCATCATAGTCTCTCGAATCATTATATGATTTCTCAATCATAATCTCATCGTCAGATAATTCCATGCCTCCATAAGCCTCTTCTCCATCAGGGAAACGTATATGACGCATATCGCCTACAATTTCCAATACCTCAAACGGTCGGTTTTCATTCATAGGAATGGCGACTTTCGATTCTCCTTTGTTCTCTGCTACACAAGCAGTTCCTGGAATTGGCTCAGAGCATTGCTCCTGTATTTCCGATACATCTGTCGTGGTTACTGATACCTTTTCACCGGTCGGAGTTTCGGCAATAGCCATGACTTCACGGTGGCAAAAAAGAGCCGAAAGGCGGTTGAACACATCTTCGATTACCGATTGCAAACCGCAATAAAGACCGATTGAGAGGACAAAGAAAACGGCAAAGAGTACATTGCCGGTAAATTGATCAGTGCCAAAACGGTGAATGGCTGCGTGGCGACCAAGTAAAGCCATGATGCAACATCCGGAAATGACGGCACTCCAGATAAAAATTTTGTCCCGGGTAGGGGGAGCGAAGCTCCTCATGCGCTGGGGCGTATTTTTCATATAAAAACAGTGAATTAAATTTTACGCCTTTATAGACAATTTAACCCACTGTTTTGTTCAGACGAAATTAATAATAAACACTCACAAATATGCGTACCTGGCAACTGAATGGGTTTTTCCAATCATCAGTGTGTTTCTCTAATTTATATTCACATCTCATGCCACGTAACATATTGCCAAACTCATCCATGAGTGCGCCTCGTCCATTCTCTTGATAAAAAGGACTGACACATACTAAAATATGATTGTGACTCATGTCTGAATTTAAAATACTGGCAATGTTGTGACGTTCAAACTCAATGATGTCTAAAACATTCGAGAATAGATGGATTACCGTATCAGATTGCGGACGTATATCGTCTTCTGTCAATTGTCCGGCAGAGACATTATATGCTGTTATTTTAGAGTTTTCATAGAACTGCTCCAAATATTGTAATCCTAGCGTCAGTGAAGCTTTACTTGGTTCGATTACAGTGAAATCGGATATTTTATCGTTGTCAATATAATGGTTCTTAAGAAAGTCAGACAACACCATTTCTGCAATACATTGGCCACAACCATAGTCAACGACAGAGATACTTCCTTCTGACCATACCTTATGTGGGATGCGGTCATACGCTATCTGAAGCTTTTGTCTATGTATTTCTCCGTAAGATGATATATACATATCAAGCTGCTCTTTAGTCGTGAGGTTGGCGAGGCCGTTTTCCAACTCATCTTTCAGCTTCTTTTGTTTATTCTCTGAAAGTGAGTTGATATGTTGTTTCACAGACTCCACAACATCGTCAAACGATAATCGAGAGGCATTGAATTGTGGGATAAAATGAAATGCTGATGTCTGTTTCATATAATTGAGTCGTTGTCTGGGTTCTGCTGATGCCGAAGGTAATTCTGACGGGCGGAAACCGGGGACGTGTTAGCGTAGCAGTATGCGCATCCGTGCGGGCAGGTATTGTAAGTCCCAATATCCTTTGATGTGATACAACCGCAGAGTGAGCGTTGGCCTTTGTCTGTTTTAGAATTGCGTATCAAAGGTTCTAATTCCGGCGATAATCGGCATATCAGCTCCGGGTCTATGCAGCGGTTGTGACTGATTCCAAATTCTGACAGATCTACTTTTTCAGCGCAGGTAGCAAGTTCGAGACCGAGCTTCATATCTGCCAGTCTGCGTGAAAATTCAACCATTTCGTCCTCCGACCACTCATGATAGTTTATCCCTGCATCGGAAAGATTCCGACCGACTTTGCGATACGAGGATATATCAGCAAAACTAAACACCAGTTTCTCGACACATCCGCGTAATTCGCCTGCTATATTGCTGATTTTATGCAATAAATCCTCTGCCGAAATTCTGTCTGTCAGAATCAACGGGTCGAATCGCCAAACGACTGAACCTAAGCCCAATTCATCAACCAGACGTTTGAATGTTTCAATTCGCCCGTGCAAAGGTGGAACACTCGGCTCTAATCCCTCGGCCTCGTAGTCATTAAGTGTATATTGGACGTAACAACCAATCCCTTTTTGTTTCAAGATTGGCAGGAACGGAAATAGCGGCGCAGGATTCTTCGACCAGAATACGATAAATTTGGTATTGTCAAAAGAAACGTATGAATCCTTGCCATTGTAGGGGTTACGCCATCTTACATGCCCTTTGCCGAGACGATTGAAAAACCAGTTACTGTAGAACGCTGGAATATCGGTGGCTCGACTTGCTGAAACAATCAGCGGAGTCTGAGCATCGACAATATTGCCGTCATCTAATGTAAGTTTTTGCTTTTCGTTTTTCATGGTGCAAATTTAATATCAAACATGGGCAATAATAAGGCGCACTAATGCTAATAAATGTTATACATTATAATTGTGGCAAAAAAGCCATATATAAACCGAATAGAGTCTGTTTATCGGCAAAACTTTTATCAAAGTTGAGTCTAACACGGTAAAAACTTGCTGATATCGGCAAGTTTTTACAAGAGTATCCATAATTAAATATGATTGTTCTTTCGGCTCGTGCATTGGGATTATTCACAAAATTGTCAAGGACACACGTCGTCCGAGGCCCTCGAAGATTCGGAAGAGGGTATTGAGCTGAACATCGGCTTTTCCGTTTTCCAGACGGGATATGTAGGTTTTCTTTGTGCCGATACGCTCTGCAAGCTGTTCTTGTGTCAGCCCCGCTTTAAGACGTTCTGCTTTAAGCGTCTCAGCCAGACAAAAGGCAGTTGCGTCGGCATCAAATTGTTCACGCTCCGGTGTCCCGAACTTGCCGTATTCTGCATCAAGAAGCTCGTCGAATGTACGCGCGTTCATGATGGCTTCATTTTTTGCTTTATTCATTTTCTTTAATTTGCCATATCTTATTATGTAACCGCAAAGTTAACTAAAAAGTTTACTTTGGCAAAATTATTCATGTATTTATTTCAGAGAGATTGAGTTGATGGCATCACAGATTATGATGATTCCAAACAAATCGGTGTTTTTGGGGTGATTTATTTGGTGTTTTTGGGGTGATTCGCTTTTAATATTTGGGATGTTTCACTTGGAAGTTATTTCAGCGAGATGGAATTAGCGGCATCGCGCTTCTTTTGGTTCACGACTTCGGCGTAGATCTGAGTCGTGGCCACGTTTTTATGCGTAAGCATTTTGCTGACAGTGTAGATGTCAGTGCCGTTGGTAATCAGGAGTGTGGCGTATGTGTGGCGGAGTCCGTGAAAGGTGATTTTCTTCTTGATACCGGCATCTTTGAGCCATTTCTTGAACGCCTCACGGGTATGGGCGCGGCTCAGTCCTTTGAATACCATACCTCGACCTCGTTCGCCGCAATAAGACAGGGCTTCATCGCTCAATGGCAATGTAGCCTGAGTCTTGGTCTTCTGTGTGCGGATACGCATACAATAACCGCCATCGGGTGATAGTTCGATGTTCTCCCAACGAAGTTGGAGTATGTCGCTGATGCGTAGTCCGGTCATACAGGCAAAGAGAGAAGCTCTTTTCAGTACCTCAACTTTGCATGGGGTGGCAACAAGTTTTTTAACCTCCTCGATTTCGAGATAGTTGATTTTCGGTTCTTCCCAGTCGATGCGTTCGAGATAGTCATTGACATTTTCTCGGAGCCAGCCTTCCTTGTATGCCAGTTTTAACAATGCTCGGAAGGTGGACCAGTATCCGGCAGCGGAATTGCGAGAGATTATGTTGCCAGTTTGCTTCACACGGATTTTAAGAATGTATGTGCGGAAGTCGTTGCACAAGCCGATGGTCACGTCCTTCATCAGACATCTGCCATTGCAGAAGTCCTTGAAGTGCTTGTAGACGATTTCCCATTTCTGATATTTCTCTTTGGTCTTGCACTTGAAGTATTCAACGAAGTCCGCCTGTTTCTTGGTGCGGTCGAGGAACCCGAACTCCTCATTGATGATTGCCAGTTCACGGGTGGCACGGATGCCACGGGCTTTGAGCATAATCTCCTCGTTGTAGTCAAGCTCGAACTTGTCTTTGGGATTACCGATGAGATAAAGACCGAGAAACTCCCGGCGCGACATCTTTTTGATGTGCGGATTCCAGATTGGTGGGTAGTAGTCGAGGTAGAGCGACAGTTTACCGCTGCGGAGTTTTTCTTTTCGGAGGGTCACTTTGGTGATTGTTGCTGATTCCATATTTCTTGATTTTTAGATTTATAATGAGTAAGGGAAAGAGGTGGTTGCCCGGTGATAAAAATCACCGGATTATAACTCAATCTTGGGGTTGAATAACTCGGCTAACTCTTTGGCATTCAGTTTGACATGCTTGCCACAGCGGAGCTTGATTATCTTGTATGTTTTGACGTAGTGATACAGTTGGTCTCGTGTAAGCGAGTATTTCTCCATAGCATCTGCCACCGAAATAAACTCGATATCCTCGGCTGACTTGGCACCTTTAGCGACATCAAAGTGATATTTGGAATAGTAGACCTTTGAACCCTCTTTGCGCTTCGGTATCCCGATTTTCGACACCAGCGAATAAATCGCAGAGAGAGTCATGCCATACTGTGACTGAATATCCTCCACCGAATACCACTCCGTAATTTCAGGATTCTCCTTTCTCGCCGAGAAAAGCCGGTCGATATGGTTCTTGCTGAAATAAGCCTTGCCACGAAGAATTGTCTTCGGCACATTGTTCTCGGCAACAACCTTGTATATCCACGAATCCTTCACTCCGAACTTCTCTCGTATTTCTGCACGGGTATAGAACTCATTTATAGTTTTCTTTTCATTGGTTTCTCTTTTTGTATATGGAGAACCATCAAGCATTTTGTCTATACTCTCACGTTTGATAAGTGTCAGGCGAGAACTAAGTTTGGCTGCAACAAGATCGCCACGATAAATCAGTTTATAAATACCCTGTCGAGTCATGTCCAACACTTTCGCTGTTTCCGCGACTGTCAGATAATCTTTCTCCTTAATAGCAGATGTCGTTGCTGGCACAGTTGAGTTTGCCAGTTGAATCTTCTGCTGTCTCATTCGCTCCTTATAGGAGTGCTCCGCACATCGCTTCGAGCAGAAGCGAGTGACGGTAGTCTGAGCGGTGAATTGTTTGCCACACCACTCGCAAATTTTCTCAATTCTAATGTTGCTACTCATTTCATTTGTGGAGATTTCTCCGTTGTTTGTAAATGTTCGTAAACCATTGACAACTATTGTCAACTTTCTCCACCACCTTGCTGACGCTTGTGGTGAAATGAGTCGCTGTCGTACAAAATCCGTACAAAATTGTGCATAAAAACGCCTAATACTGACAGTTATCAGCATTAGGCGTTCTTGTAAGATTTAAGTTCTATCGTTCAGTAATAGTCAATTACTGTCAATATAAAGCATTGATAATCAACTGATTACTTGCCGATGCACTATCCTTATAGTATTGATAGCGTGCTACTTTAGCTTTTATTATACAAGGGTCGGTCTCACTTCTGATTTTTGATGATTTGGGGTTTCCCAGCTGACTTCATCTAAGGAAACAGACCTCTCTTTCGTACATTTTGCACAAGTGCAAAGTTAATGATTTTCCACGACATAGAGTGTTAAAATACGAGAACATAATTTTAAGTAACTGTAAATTTTTCAGCCACCGAATTTGTACCGCAAAAAGTAAGCCTGACAGAAGTCTCAATCATTGGGCTGCAATGGCTATGATGGCTTGAATATTAGTAGTTTAGCGGATATTGGAGTATGTCTGTTACTTTCCTGCATCAGAAAGTGAAGAAGATGCGGCTGAGGATGTCGGAGACTGAATGATTCGACCGGGTCGGGCAAGTGTATCGGATAGTGAAACCGGGTATGAAGACAGACCTCCGGGGAGGCCTGTATCTACTCGTTTTCTTCATCGAAAATGCGGTTGAAAATCTCTTCAAGTCTCTTCTTGTCGGTGAGCAGGACATGGAGCTTTTTCAGGTTCTTTGCGTTGTCGCTCCACGGTACCCATACTTTCAGATAACCCTTCGGTCCGTACTTCTCGTTGAGGTGTTCGATTGTCCGTTGATAGTGTCCGGCTCGGTTGAGTTGGGGATAATTTGCAAGACCGTATTGAATGGTTCTTCGGATTATCGTGTCTGCCTCGATGAAGCGGTCGGCTTCGGCAACAATCATTCCGTAACCGTTGCGGGGCTTCTTCTGATTCGATGCACGGTGGTCTTCAACGGCACGACCCATAGTCACAATCTGCTTGCGGGTGAAGTGCGACTTCACAAACTCGTCCGCTTCGAGTATCGTGCAGGAGTCCTTGTGATGATTTTCCCTGCCATTGATAAGACCGTGGTCATGAAACGCCGCTATGATATAGACCATATCGGAATTCATAGCCGGTGTATGTTCGGCGAGTTTTATGCTCTGTTCAATGACCATGAGGACATGGCTCTCCTGATGTGCCTTGTCGAAGGCGGCATAGCGGGGGATTATCTCATTCTCAACATAGTCTATGACCTCCTGCGACACCGGCTTCAATTTCAGTTCGGGAATTTCGCCACGCTCCCGCTTTTCTTTCAGTATCTGACGGCGGTGGGCACGTTCCTCCGCCATACACATCTTGCAGATATGTCGAGCGTGACCTTTGCCCGAAAATTTCTCATTGGCGAGATATTGACCGCACTTCCAGCAATAATGTCCCATGTACTCTGTTGTTTCGGTTTTGAGATTTAGATACTGCTGCTATCAGTGTCCCATGTCTTCAAGAGACAGGGCAGCATATTCGATGTGCCAGCCTTTGCGCTTTGACACGATATTCTGCGATTTTTGTTCCAAACCATGCAGGTCGATACGTCGTGGATTACGCTTGACTTCACCGATTACAATCTCACGGTCAGCCTCGTTGACAGCGATAAGGTCAATCTCATTGCTGCCGTCTTTCTCCCAATAGTTTGTCACAATATTATAGAGACCTGTCTCACGGTACATCTGCCTGAAATAGCGTTCAAGAATCCAGCCCGAGAAGGTCGAATAGTCGGCAAGCACCTTTTCCTTTACATAGGCAAGATTTCCAATCTCCACTGCACTCCGGTATTTATATATGAATCTGAACCAGAAATTGAGGAAGTTGTCCTTGATACCGTATTTTACATTGCGACTGTTCTCACTTGCGAGATAAGGTCGGTAACGATACACAAGATCGTAGGTATTCTCCAGCTTGTCGAGATAGCCTCCCGCTTCCACGCCGGTATAGGATTTGATTTCTCCGCGTTCATTGAAGCCTCCGGCGATTGCAGACAGAATGGAAAAGTAATTACCATAGTCTTTGCCGAACTCATCGGAGAGCAGCTCCTTTCCCTCGTCAATGAAGTAGGAGCCGAATGACAGTACGGATTCTATTATCTTCTCTTTTGTGAATGCCTTCTGCATATGGAGCTGTTCCACATATTTTGCAACTCCGCCCGTAATCATATACATTGCAAGCAGGTCATCGGGAGTGTAATCGGGATTATTGTCCCGCATTATCTCACGAAGTGTTGAAAGTGGAAATTCACGAAGACGGATGCGTGAGGTTGCCCTGCCATAAAGTGGTTCCTTTTTATCATCGAATATCTTGGTCATCATTGAATAAAGCGAACCACATATCACGAGATTTATCCGTGCATCATTCTTGTTGCTGTCCCAGATATTCTGCATCTCGCTGAAAAATGCCTCGTTGACATATTTGAAATTCTGAAACTCGTCAAAAACGAGTGTGAAATGCCGACGCTTGGCAATCTGCATGATAGACGCGAACAATCGGGCCATACTTGAAAAGTCGCCCAAATCCTCGCCAAGCACATCACGCATCGTATCGGAGAGTTCCTGACACAACAACGCCTCGCTCTTACGCGCCACAAAGAAATATATCATCTCTTTGCCTTCGTAGGCGTGTTTTATAAGCGTTGTCTTTCCGATACGTCTTCGTCCGGTTATTACGGTCATCTGGGCGTGTTCCTTTGATGTCGTCTCTATACGCCTCAATGTTTCAGTTTCTATCTCTCTGTCGTAGAATTTCATATTATAGTAACGGCTGTTACTGTAACCGCTGTTGCAAAAATAATGATTTTATTTTGATTGAGCAACAGATTTCTTATTTAGGGTTTCGATCGGGGCGAAGAACGGTATGGCACTATATCTCCCCTGCAAATATCCTTTCTGCACATTCTCGCTGGGCTTATACTCTGCAAGAGACACAAGGCGGGATGCCCCGTCCTTGTCTTTCTCTACAAACCAGACCTCATCGGAGCGAAAGTTCGTGGAGATAGCACTCTATAAGTTTTTGCGACAACAGGGGGTGCGTACTGCGGTCAAGCTCATCAATCATATAGTCCACTTCACTTTGTCCCAAGTCGATAAGCATGGGGATGAAATCAAGAAGCCTGATTGAACCGTCGGATTCCTCGTCCATTTCAAAAACTACCTCGTCGTCAGCATCATTACGATGTACCGCCTTCTGCTTGTATATGGTGTATGTGCCGTCCTCTTTGAAATCAAAGAAGAAGCACTCGTTACTTTCAGGAGCCGCCACCAAAGCCGTACGTCCCGGAGTTGAGCTGCTAATGATTTTGTCGAGCAGACGGTCGGGTAGGTTGGTCTCCTCTTTTGACCGGACAGGGAAACGCCGAATATCTATTATTCCAGTGTTGAAATACTGGAGAAGGCGACGTGTGGCTTCATGGAAATTCTCATCCTGCTCGGCATTGAACGATATGCCACGGAACCGTGTGCCGGGGAATATTATGCGCAGCCCGGAGGCAAACCAGGAATAGGCAGTCTTTATCGCGCACATTCCCTTTCCATTACGCTCGATGTATTCCGAAAGGAAACTCTTTTTTGCAGGGGTGCCTTCACCAAGGAATTTCACGAACTGGGCTACTGATGAATCGCCATGAATGTCGGCGAACTCAAACACGTTTCCATCCTGATTGGATTTTCGTGTGAATATCAGTTTGTCGCTGCGACTGTTGATCTCATAGAGCCATTCCTCCTTGATACCGTTTATAGAGAACTCCATGCCATAAGCAAAATATCGCCCGCCGGTCTTAGAAACTGTTTAAAATTAGAATTGAAAAAATGTTATAGGGCATAACAAACCCTCAGCCAAAGTGTTGAAGGAGAAAAACATTGTTCACATGCATAGAATCAATCTCTATCAGACACTTTTGACCGAGGGTCAATGGTCTTATATAAACAAAGTATTCTTCGAAAATGATTGTCGCAAACGTAAAAATTCACTACGGAGCCTATTCGAAGCGGTATTATACCTACTGGTCACAGGATGTCAGTGGAGGATGCTTCCGCACGATTATCCCAAGTGGCAACTGGTGTACTATTACTTCCGAAAGTGGTCCAAAGAAGGTAGAATCGAACATTTGCTCAACAAACTTGTACGAAAGGTGAGGAAGAAACGAAATCAATCAGAAAGTCCCTCTGTAGGAGCATTGGACGCACAAAGCGTTAAATGGGGCAACCGTAAGAGTGACAATGGATTTGACGCAAACAAGAAAGTCAAGGGCATCAAACGTAACATAGTGGTTGACCGCAATGGCTTTATTCTTGCCCGGACAGTATGCAGTGCATCGGTTCATGATTCCCATCAGGCTCACCCATTGTGTAATGCAGCAGACAGAGAGTGGGAACGGCTTGAAAAGGTTCTTGTTGACCGGGGTTACCGAGGGGAGATTGCTAAAGATATTGAAAAAGATTTTGCAATCAGCCTTGAGGTTTCCAATACTCCAAACGGGACTAAGGGATTCATACCGAAACCTCTCAGATGGGTGGTCGAGAGAACTTTCTCATGGCTTGACTGGTTCCGTCGCCTTTCACGCAATTATGAAGAATCAACCGAGGTCGCTGAAGAAATGATTGATTTGGCTGCCATAAAAATTTTATTGAATCAAATTTAAACAGTTTCTTAAACTCAATTTCAATCTTCGAGACAGGGTTTATCGGTTTTACAAGTTTGAACGGCTCGAAATCTCCGGCAGGAAATCTGCCTGTTGCAATCTGCTGGAGCAAGGCAATTGCTTTGATTACATTGCTCTTGCCTGAGGCATTTGCACCGTATATCACACCGATTTTCAATGCCGATATATCGTCACGTTTCTGCGCTCTGCTTACATGAGCAGGGTGAACCGTTCCCTTTCCGGCAACGAAACTGATTGAGGTCTCTTCCTTGAAAGAGTATATGTTTTCAAAAGTGGCTCTAAGAATCATTATTTGTCTTTTCGTGATTCATATCTCAGTTGCGAATTATTGCAACAGTTGTTACTGTAACCGCAGTTGCAAAAGTCCGATTCGATATTGGGCAACCGGATAGGAACAATCACCGCGAAAGCGTTTTTATTTTTCGTATAGCTCTATGGGCAGACCGTCGGGGTCTTGAAAGAATACAAATTTTTTAGACGTGTATCTGTCAATGCGAATATCCTCATGTTTTATTTCTTTGTGGTCAAGCTCTGCAACGGAAGCATCAATATCATCTGTTTCAAAAGCAAGATGACGTAACCCCGTCGCTTCCGGTCGAGTAGGTCTTTGGGGTGGATTTGGAAATGAGAATAATTCGATGATATAATTATCGCCGAGCGCAAGGTCTGTTTTATAGGAATCGCGCTCCGCACGATAATTCTCGGCAATTATGTTCAGTCCGAGAATGTTTACATAAAAGTCAAGGCTCTTACGATAATTGGAGCAGATGATGGCTATATGATGCACTTTGTTGAGTTTCATTACAGTGGGTCTTGTTCTATAAGTTCCAGACGTTTTACTATTGTTCCGGGTTTCAGCAGTGTTCCCGGCGAAAGTACGGCATTGGCTCCTATGCGGCAGTTGTCGCCTATCAGGGAACCGAATTTGTGCATCTCCGTACATATCCTTTCTCCGTTATGGCCGTACATAGATGGTTTTGTTCTCTCTTTCATTGAAATGGTTTGCGACAATCGCTTCCCAAGGAAGTTTCTCACCAAGCGGATATGTTGTTGGTGCAGGAGATATATTCTTCTATCATATTTGAAAGTCATTTAATTGTATAGTGTGAATTCAGACTTTATTCCTGAAGTATTCGGTAAGTCTTTCGATTCCCTCTTTATGCTTTGTCGGATTCTTGGTTTTGAGATTTCCGATATTCATGAGTTTCCACTTGACTGACGGATATTCGCTCAGATCTCCGGCACAGCACTTGGTCCAATCGGGATTGCCTTCCTCAAATGAAATCAGGAAATCTTTGTCCTCATCAGTAAATCCATTGTTGACTACTTCAATGAGGTTTGTCCTCGAATTCTGATAATCGTCATAATTGAACGGCTCATCGGTCATTCCTTCAAACTGATTGTCGAGAGCATCCCGCTGGTCTATCATGTTTGGTTGCAGGGATTCGATAATCGGCTTATCACTCCCGAGCAGACAAAGCATAAAGCCACTCTTCACAGCATTGAAATCATCCGGGCTTATTCGTCGGCAGTCGAAAAGGTCACGTGGATGCTGACGGCTCAAAGCAGCCGCAATCTTACCACCGAACAACTGGCTCCATGACACGATATTGGCAAAACAAGTCAGCCCGAATTCCTCCTTGGCCTTCTCGCATAGTTGTAGCTTCTCTATATCGCCTAAGATTCCTCTCTTTGTTCCGTTTACCTCAATCTTGATTGTAGTTCCGTCCTTCACACACTGCAACTTCCACACATCAGGCTTATGGGTTACACGAATTCCCGGAACAGCTTTCTCTATTGCGGCTTTCAGAATTGAAAGATGCGAATTTATGTTTTTAAGACTCGTCTCGCGGTCTTCCAAAGGTATGTACGTCACGTCTATGTCAACGGAATATCTCGGCAGATTCCGATGGAACAGGTTTATCGCGGTTCCTCCGTGTACTGCGAAATCCTTAATCTTGAATACAAGAGGCATTACCCTTATCAGAAGAGCCACTTGTCTGCGGTAAGTGTCATTCATAATCATTTAATTCTTTAGGAACCGTAATACGATATTTAGAGATATAGACTCCGTTGTCTGCGAGTTTAAGTTTGGAGGTTGTCAGCCCTAATTTGTCCGGGTCAAGCATATCAAACCAATAGTGTCCGGCTTTTTCCGCCATATACAGGAACATTCTCTTGACACGCTGGCTCGAAGTATTTTCCAGTGCGGTTTGAACCTTTTCCGGATTCAAAGAAGTCAACTGCTCCATAATATAATATAAGTCCATATAGTTATATTGGCTCGGGACAAGGTGCAGACATTCCAAAAATGCCTGTTCCGGAGACGATATTTTAATGTCATAGCGATCTCTCTTATAGGATTGTGTCAATGGATTTTTGAAGATTCCGGTATGAAAAGGCACTATCGTCATATCATACTTGTCGCTTCTTATCCAATCTTCCACGTTTCCTGATTCAAATGCGACCATCAGCCGAGGCTTCCCCATAGGTATATAATGGCTGAAACCCAGTAGTTCGAGAGCTGAATGAGCTGCAATACGGGCATTGCTATCGGTCTGATAATTATAACAGTGAACGGATGTCAGTGCAGAAAGATTATCATTGCGTCGATACATAACTCCTCTCCCAAGTGCTTCAAGCCAACCGGAATCCCGATATTTTTTCAACAGTTGTGAAGAATATCCTTCCTTTCTCAGCCAACCCGCAAACAGAAGCCCTCCGGGAAGACTCTTGGAAAGGAGTTGGTTAAGTTTTGAGGTTATTGCTATACTCATGGTTGATTATCTTTATTGAATATCAACCGCAAAGTTAATCAAAAAATCTGATTTATACAAAATGAATCGTTGTATGCTCATCAAATAGATATACTGATGGTATATTATCGGCAATAAAACTCAACTATCAATTTTTACAATAACTTTATTCGAGGTTCTGACATTGTTTACGCGGCAAGAGAGGAAGCGGTGTTCTTTCCCCGCTGCGCTACGAAAGCGGTAAGAGAGGGAGCGGTCTTCAAGGTTGGCGGCGGGATGCCGTCAAAAGGTGACGGTGGACGAGCCACTGACACCCATTGACCGCCTCCCACCTATGGCACCGGCGGAACACCGATGAACGGCAACGCCTCCGAGGCAAGCATCGGGAACGCTGCTTTTACCTCTGAGACTATCTGCCGTTCATCCGTGTTCTTGTCGCCATTGCTTGTAAGGACTTTTACGACCGCTCCCTCACTTACCGCTTAAGAGCAGTCCACGAGCAGAGACAGTGATGTGCCGCCTTCCTGCGTTGCCGGCATATCACAGACTCGCCTTTCCGGGACTGGGCAGTGCCATTTTCTTCTTACTCTTAAAGAATTTTATTCGCTTGGTGATATGTCCGATTGAAAGGATTATCATCAGGAATCCAAGTTTGCCATGCACACCACCTATAGTTGCATGAGTGAATGTTGTTACCCAATGAATCATAGCCGCTATTCCAGATATAAGGGTGACGAGTGCCACCCACCATAGGATGCGTGTTACCTTACTCTTTTGTTTACTGAATTTCGAGAACCAGTTGCTTTTACCAAAATGCAGGTACACATGATATGTAGCCATACCAATAAACAGCACACCTATTAAGATGTGAATCCATACAGATGTTAAGCCAATACTGTGTGTGGCTTCAAGTTGTATTCCTGATATGAGGATCGCAACGGTAAGAGGGAGTAGGCTCCAGTTGCATATTTTCAGTTTAGTAATCTTTTTCATATTTTGCAAAGTTAGTCATTTTCAGTGAGTTTTCAGTGCCTAATCGCTTTAGCGCTTTGCCAAAGCAAAGAATATGCTGTCATTCGTTTTCACCGTCACGGAGTCTTAGCTCCAGATTATGCGGTAATATCAACTCAGGAAGCCTTGCTTGCTCGGATTTATAAACGTGCGGAGCAGGGCTATTCTTTTGCCTTTTGGCTGAAAAATCTCCAGATGTTTCTGCCCCGAGTGTGGCACACAACTTGAAATCAAGGACACAAAGGAGCGTGTAGTCAAGCAGAAATCCTACTTTGTGGTAATCACCACGAAGGAAGAGTATCAGGTGGTCAGGATGTGGATGTTGCTATCCGAAATGCGCAAAGGAGCGAAAGCGAAGCCAGCCTATCTTGAAATCGGTCAATATTGGATAGACCCGCAGGGCAGGAAAACCGTCATAGGTCTGCAACGCACATTGGGAGGTTACTACTTTGACACCTTCGCCTTATGCTCTCCATTCGAGATAAGGCGTGACAACGAAGCTTTCTGGCGTATAGCAGATGAATGGGTATATCCACGCGTCAAGGTCACAGACACAATCAAGCGCAATGGGTTCAAAGGCAGTTGCCACCATATCCACCCCGTGACTTTGTTCCAAGAGTTACTGACCAACCCAAAAGCCGAGACTCTGATGAAAGCCAACGAGATAGAGTTGCTCCGTTATCTATGCCACCATCCCTCAGATGTTGACAAGTATTGGAACACCATCAAGATAGCCAAGCGCAACGGATACGAGTTCAAGGACGTTAGAATGTGGTTTGACTATATCAAGATGTTGGAGCGTATGGGCAAAGACCTAAATTCCCCTCGCTGATAGCACCTCAAGACCTCAAAACCGCCCACGATGAATATGTGGAAAAGGTCAACCGCCAGAGGGTAAAGGAACAGAAGGAAGCCAACCGCAAGAAAGCGGAGGCTGACCAAGCCAAGTTTGAGGAACTGAAAGGCAGATACATAGGTTTGTCTATGACTGACGGCACAATCAGACTCCACACACTTGACAGCGTAGCCGAATACTACGATGAAGGCACAAAGCAACACATCTGTGTAGGTTCATCCAGCTACTACCTCAAAGAAGATACGCTTGTGTTCACCGCCACAATGGGAGGCAGAACAATCGCCACAGTAGAAATCTCGCTCAAAGACTTCTCAATCATCCAATGCAGGGCATTTGCCAACGGAGTCTGCGAATATACAGAGCAGATAGCCGGTATCATCAACGACAACAAGGAGATGATTGCAGAAAGAGCTGAAAGTCGACGAGTTTCCGCTTAAGATAACAATGACGAGTCAAAAAGAGCATAGTCAAACCCATATCAGTGATGAAGGTGGCGGAGCATAAGACCTCCGTCACCTTCATTTTACCAAAAATTTTGGCCGCCAAAAGGCGGCGTTGAGGCTTTAGCTATTGCATCCGCAAGTACAATTATCATCGCATCTGCAATTGGCTATCACCATACCTTCACGGAGTGCCTTCTCCATATCCGGACCCTTTGCCTTGCGAACAATGGCAAGTGCGAATTCGAGCGTTGTTCCGGGACCCTTTGAGGTTATAAGACGGTCTCCGATTACCACTGGCTCCTCAGAGTATATCCCGCCATTATTTTCAAAGTCTTCTTTGAGGAACGGATAACCGGTGGCTTTTACCCCGTTGATGATACCGAGCGGACCAAGCACCAGAGCCGGAGCGGCGCATATAGCGGCGATGTTGCCTCCTTTTTCCCAATGGGCTTTCACAAGCTCGCTCAGCTTTTCGTCAAGGTTTACCGCATCCTCCGATTTGTCTGCACCGGGGAATATGAGCCAGTCTATCAGTTCGGGGGACAAATCGGAAACACACATGTCTGCAACGATGAGGTTGCCTGTGGCTCCTTTTACAAGACGGTTATCTGTCATGGAGACGGTGAATACCTCCATCCCGGCACGTCGCATGACATCGACGGGTGCCAGAGCCTCGATTTCATCGAAGCCTGTTCCAAGCATCATGAACGTTGCCTTGCCTGAAGGTTGAGCCGATGCTGGAATGCTGATACTGATTTCAGTCATAATTTGTGGGTTTATTATGTTTGTATTAACTTTGTAAAGGATAACTGCTACCCTTTGGATAGCGCAAAGTTATATATCAAAATATTGCCATACAAGAGGTTACTTCTAAAGTAGCCACTTACTTCAAACTCACTTTTAGTCAGTATCAGACAGATGAAGACCGAAAAAATTTCAGAAAAATATTCATGTGTCGCCACGTGCCCCATGAGGAACGTGATAGCGCACTTCGCCAACAAGTGGTCGATGCTCCTGCTTGTCATACTTGACGAGTTCGGCGTAATGCGTTTCAACGAATTGTCGAGGGCAATCCCCGACATATCACCGAAGGTATTGTCAGGACATCTGAAAACACTTGAATCAGTCGGACTGGTAAAGCGAATCCTATATGCCGAGGTGCCACCTCGCACAGAATACGAGTTAACCGATTTGGGTAGAACTCTTATACCCATACTCAATCAGCTCTCGGAGTGGGGGCGCAATAATTTGAAGGAGGTCAAACGTAATTTGGCTAAAAGGAATTGATAGCATCTTGCAACTTACCGAGAAATCGGGCTGCATGGGCACCATCCATCTGGGTGTGATGGAACTGAAATGACACCGTGAGAGTTGTCTTGAACCACCGGCGGCGGTATGCGCCCCATATCATGAAGGGATTGTTGAATATCCCGCTATACATTCCGACAGTTCCGTCTATGTCGTATTGAGCTAATGCCGATGTGCCGATTACCATGCTGTCGGTTAAATCGTGATTCTCGCAGGTTTCGGCGACCTGACGTGTCAGACGTAAATAATCCTTATTGAAGCACGCGAGGTCTTCACTGAAAGGAATATCGCATGAGCTGACCTCACCCTGTGAGTTGGCAACAATAGTATTGACGGCAATCGTGTCATATCTGATTAGCTTGTCACCTACCGGTAACATATAGAACTCCTTTACCTGCGTGGCGGCACGACCTATACACCAACACATCAACATATTGAATTTTAGTCCTCGTTTACGGCTGATACGTCGTAAACGGGTTACATCAAGAGTCCTGATCAATGTCACCATCGGCATCTGTGCCTTCATCCACATTTCATAAGCGTAGGCTCGTGTGGTCTCTTTCGGATTTACTTCCTGCATCATAGTTTTTTGATGCGAAGTTACCACGGCAACGACACTCCCGATAGAACAAAAGCGACATTATGCCGGAGCTGTAAACAGATCTGAGTATGGTGCGCAGTACTTTATAAGCGCCTCAGGAGTATAACCGCTCAGTTCCTTGAAATTCCTTATAAAGTGTGACTGGTCGGAGTAGCCGCATTCGGCAGCGATTCCGGCATAGTTGCTTTCTCCTCGTTGCATCTGCCACAGTGCCTTTTGAAATTTCACGATGCGGGCATATTCCTTAGGATTCATACCGACCGTTTCGCGGAACACTCTTTCATATTGCCGCTTGCCGAGACAGGCACTGGCGGCAAGAGCCTTCACAGATGTTAAAGGAACGGAGAGCAATGTGCCGATTGTCGAACCCACTCGGCTGATATTCAATACCGGACGGATCTTCGATGTCAGAAAATCCTCCAGTATATCAATACAATCCTTGTTATTCTCACAGTCAAAAATCCTCTGAGCAATTTCATTCAGTTGCCGATTCTCGATATCATAGCCGGAGATTTCAAGATTGTAGAATGCTGATGGCGGAGTGTCGATAAACATTCCGACGGTATGTGGGTAGAAAACCGCCACTATCATTTCCAGACTTCCGTCTGATTGGATATGCGCAGGAAAATTCACTTGACCGCTAATAGTAAATTGCGACTGGCTCTTGTCAAGTTCCGGTATATAAAGCGGTGTTTTCTTGTGAAAGATTATCTGCGGACAACCGATAGGAAATGTCAGGATGCTGAAAGGCTCATCGCTTTCCAGCACCCAATAGTAGCGCACGTATGGGCGCAATTCTTCTCTTGGTTGACAGATTCTCATCAGTTGGCTTTGGCAAGTCCGACTATCTTTTTAACAAACTCAGTTTTGTCTTCAGTGTATCCATCGCGATTGTTCCTGTATTCTGGTAATAGCGACAGCTTCAACGTTTCATACTCTTTGGCAGATTCCGGGTTTGCGATCAGATAGTCGCGGAACAGGATTTCATCATTGTCGCCAGTCCTATGAACGTGAACATGAAACACCCTGTCGGCATATCCGGCAGGTGTATACCCTTTGTTGAAACTAATACGGGTTTCTGATTCCGACATACAGATATAGCCATTGTGTCCCAATATGTCTTTTAAACTCTGCCATTCAATGTCAGGAGAAATCTCTACAAGAATATCCACTATCGGTTTAGCCTGAATGTCAGGAATCGCAGTACTGCCAATATGGTTGATTATTGGACTATATTCGGAAAGAGCAGTTGACAGCCACCGTATTTCCTCCTCCGCCCAAACTGACCATAGAGGATTATGCGCAGTCAGAACTATCGGAAACAATTCCCATAATTCCGCTAATGTCAGATCTTGTAGCTGGTTTTCTTGCATGATATGTATGACTATTGTTGCTGAGTGTGTAGTAATTGCAATTACTCTATATTTATCAGTTTATACATCAATGCAATGTCCTCTGATGCCATTTCAAATTTCGACTTTTCAATGAGAAGGTTTTGTCCTGTCATTATATACGAAGGCAGTATGCGCCATCCGTTATGGAAAATCCCGGTATTGCGCAACTTGTAAGTAGATATACTTGGAATGGCATTTTTCCCGGTTGCCTTTTTGCTTATCATTTTAGTAGATGACAAAATTTAAATTTATGCTGTTAAATATCTAATTTTCAAGTGATTAAATTTGCAAAAGTCCCTGAAATTTAGTAATTTAAAGGAAAAGTTTGGTCGCTTTTTCTCATGAAAACTACTAATTTCAAGGACTCGGTCAAAGTTAACCAAATCCTCCCGATTATGCAAGAGCATTTTGGACAAAGTCAGGGCTGGCGCATGAGATTTAACTCAAATTCAGTCAAAAATTCACCTGATTATGTGAAATAAACTTTCATATATTGCATATATTGCTGAAAATGGTTATATTAGAGGTATGCAAATAGAAATTTTCAGCAAAGTAAAAGACCCGCGCGACTTGGGCAAGGTTAAACATGAGCTCGAGGATGTGCTCCGAATGGCACTCATCGGCGTGTTGTGTGATTGTGAGGACTGTGACGACATATCGGATATGGTTACAGACCGAGAGGAAGAATTCAAGGCCGCCGGATTGCTGAAGCTTAGCAACGGTGTCCCGTGTGGTGACACGATACTTCGTGTTGTAGAGTCTGTCAATCCCGCTCAGCTCCGGGCAAGTCTTGATTGCTGCCGAGGTCACATAATCGAATCCCTGTGCGGCAATCAGGTCATCATTGACGGTAAGAAACTGCGGGGTGAAAATCCCAGGAGTCCCGGATGCCACGGACTGTATATCCTCAATGCGTGGGTATCTGAAACAGAAATCTGCGTTGCCGAAAAGCCGGTGGATGGCAAGACCAACGAACTTACGGTTCTGCCGTCCGTATTGTCCTCTTTATGGCTTACAGGGGCATTGGTTTCAGTCGACGCAATGGGGACCCACCGTAATATCGCAGAACAGATCATGCTCCAGGGCGGCGACTATCTGATGGCGCTTAAAGACAATCAGCCGATACTCAAGGGCTTGACGGAGAGTATCTTTAGTAGCACTACTCCAATATCGGTATACACAACCGAGGAAAAGGGGCACGGAAGAGTTGAGAAGAGAACCTGTTCAATTATGGATACGACACTTTTGGAACAGGAGGGGATGTACGAGAAGTGGCCCGGTCTTAAACGTATCATAAAGATGGAGCGTGAGCGTACTGAGAACGGCGCCCGCTCGCGTGAAACAATCTACTATCTCAGCAGCGTGGAGAAAGATGAGGCTTCTTACTATGCGATGCGTATTCGTGCGCACTGGGGTATCGAGAACAAACTGCACTGGCATCTCGACGTGACGTTTCAGGAAGATATGTGCCGCGTACGCGCCAAGAATGGCGCTGTCAATTTTTCAGCGATGCGCAAGTATGCATTGGAAATGCTTAAAAAGCAGAACGATAAACTCAGCCTTAAACGAAGACGCAAAAAATGTATGTGGAGCACTGAATATCTGTACAAAGTCTTTAAGGATAGTTAAATCTCATGCGTCAGCCCTGTAAATTTGCAAACCGAATTTCGAGACGTGTATCTGCTCTGATTTGTTATATTGATAAATATACTGAGTTATGGCCTATAACAATAATGATATAATTGTCATACCTGATATTCACGGACGTCAGTTCTGGCGCCGTGCCGTTGAACTATATCCCGATGCGGATACAATTTTTCTCGGAGATTACCACGATCCCTATCCGGCTGAAGGAATCACAAATGAGGAGTCTCTTGCAAATCTTCGGGAACTTTTTGACTATGTAAAGAGCCATGATAATGTACATCTTCTGATGGGTAATCATGACCTCAACTATTTTGCTGATTTTGGGAAGAAAGTGCGGTATGATGAAAAAAATACCCGGACAATCAGGTCATTACTGACCGAGATATTGCCAAGAATGACTATCGCAACGACACGCATAGTCAGTGGCAAGACCGTTTTCTTCAGCCACAGTCCGGTATTGGTTGATTGGGTCAAAGATGCAGGAGTGTCCGATGATGTTCCGACTCTTGTTAAAACATTGAACGACTCAATCAAGAATCTTGACACTGACCCGTCAGAAGCTGTAAAGCTACTCAGATATGTACCCTCTTACCGAGGAGGTGAAGCGTCTTTCGGCTCTCCTACATGGGCCGATGTGCGCGAACTTGACAATGACGGCAAACAAATCATTGACACGATTGACTACTCAATTTTTGCACATACGCGAGTAAATCCGCCTAGGATAACCTCAAAGTGGGCAGATCTCGACAGTCAACGAGCATTCCGACTTACGCAGGAACTGAAGCTGATTGAAATTTAGGGAACTGCATCAAAAGTCCTTATCATAAGCTACCAAGGAAAATGATTAAAATTGTGAGTTAACCGTTATCCTTGGCAATCGCCGCCCTTATTCTGCTTAAACTAACCTGTGTTATGCCGAGATACGATGCAATACATCCCAATGGCAGTCGTTGTAATAAATTAGGTTGAGTATCAAGGAAGTCCTGATAACGTTCGGTCGCTGTTGAAAGAAGTAAGGTAATAACACGCATTTCAGCATCAAGAAGTTCAGTTTCAGCAAATCTACGTCCCCAGTTCGCTATATTAATATCCTCCTTGAAAAGGCGTAGCAATACTTCTCTCTTTATAACGTAGAGTTCCGAATCTTCCATGAGTTCCATTGTTTCGTAGCCGGGTTGGTCTCTTACATAGCCCATCATAGATACAATAGTAGCACCTTCCTCTCCAATCCAGAAAGTAACCTCATTGCCATCGACAAGAGTATATGCTCTAATAATGCCTTTTGCTATGAAAAACACATCACGTTCTATCTTGCCTATTTCAAGAACATTATATCCTTTGGGGTAACAGACTCTTTCCATTGACTCACATATTTTGGTCAATGAACTCTCAGGCAGTTTATATCTGCAATCTATTATCTCTTTTATATCCATAGTAACGAGATTGCAAAATTACAAATAATTCAGCACGTGGTTATTATTTATCAAATGTAAAATATAGTCCGACGCATTCTTGGTAATTTTGCAGGAATTAACAGGCCCCAAATTAAAATCGTATATAATTTATCATATGAACTGGATTTTTTTACTTCTTGCAGGACTGTTTGAAGTCAGTCTCGCGTTTTGCTTAGGCAAGACCAAAACATCTGTTGGCACTGAATTTTATTGTTGGGGTGCAGGTTTCCTTTTGTCAACGGTTCTCAGTATGTATCTGTTGGCCAAAGCTGTCCAGACATTGCCTATAGGTACAGCCTATGCTGTTTGGACCGGTATTGGTGCAGTAGGCACAGTCATCATGGGGATAGTTTTTTTCAAAGAACCCGCTACTCCGATACGACTATTCTTCATCTTCACGTTGATTGCATCCATAATAGGCCTGAAGCTTGTAACAAACTAAACTATTTAGTTATATCCCTGTTTCAGACAAGTGATGTTATGGATTATAGACGCAGGTCGCATAAATGGGTGGCATGAGTGCCACCCATTTATGCGTGATGAAACCGAAATATTTCCCAACTTTCATTATCGATCACCAGTCTAATGTTGCACGCTTTGTCCATGTGTTTGATAAACATATCAACAACGTTGTGAATACACGACTCAAAGCAGACCGAGACATCACCCTGTCAGCCACATCTAATGCAACTCTACTCGTATTTTGAGCGAGACAAAGATATTATTTCAACCACATGATTTCTTGTCATCAATCAGAGTATATTTTTAATCTTAGCAAATGAGCCAATAATGTAGTCAGCACCTGCATTTTGCAGTTCGTCAATAGTCCCATTTCCGTACGTCACACCTGTAGTCTTGCACCCTGCTGACTTACCCATAAGGATGTCTACGCCGGCATCGCCAACAACGAGAGTTTCGTTGGCTTGCCACCCCATTAGGTTGGAAATAGTGAGAACTGGTTCGGGGGATGGTTTTCCGTTCTTGACGTTGTCACCACCAATAATCATGTCAAACAGAGTCGACATTTTCAAACTGTTGACTATTTCTTCAAGCGAGAACCTGTGTCGGCTACTCGCAATTGCCAAATTATATCCGCTGTCTTTCAATTCCGTCAGCGTTTCGGGCACTCCTTCAAATGCAATAATTGCCCCCGGGGTATTATACGTCTTGAAGAGGCGTTGGTATGTCTTAGTGTATATCTCGCCAAGACCCGCTCTATTAGGAAACAGTTTTGACGGAATTTCATGTAATCTTAGCCCGATAGTCGATTTGCATTCTTCGCGTGAAGGAGCCGGCAAATCAAGTTCTTTGAATGTTGCAAACATGGTTGCAAGAATGACCGGTGCTGTATCTGCAAGAGTGCCATCGAAATCAAATATTATGTTCTTAATCATCATCTTTTAATTCAAGATAATTATTATTCCTTATGGTCGCTTGGTTACGTTTGTGATAAATGTATTTGTAGCCTTTTATTTTGAATGATTTGAGACTACAAAATTAACTAAAATTGCCCGATTTTTAGTAACTTTGCATTACGAAACCGTATCAAATTCAAATAACTATAAGAAAATGACAAAGGCAGAAATAGCGAGTGAAATATATTCGCGCATGAGCCGAGAGCGCATGTCGGCGACCGCGAAGCAGGTGACCATCGGGAACAACCCGGTGCGCGGTGCGAAGCACTCGGACTCATCGCAAATCGCAAAGACAACCGGCATCGACAAGGCGGCTGTCGTTACCGTTATCGAACAGTTTATGACAATTGTTAAGGATAGCCTCGCACACGGAGAAAACGTTTATCTCCGCGGCTTCGGTTCTTTTATCGTCAAGACCCGTGCCGAGAAGACTGCCCGCAATATCAGCAAGAACACCACACTCGTTATCCCGGCTCACAACATTCCGGCGTTCAAACCCGCCAACTGCTTCAAAGAGGAGGTCGCCAAGTAAATGAGATTCAATTCCACCGCGAAAAAAGCTATTTCAGCATTACTCATTCTATTGTTGATGGCTGGATTTTATGGGGCAATCATTGCCCTGTGCAATCAGTATCTGCGTGAACATGATATGCTGACAAACACCTCCAAGTTTGTCCTCGGCATATTTATGTTTGCCGGTTTCTACTTCATTTACAAATGGTTCTCGAAACGGATTGACACAATCCAAAAGCAAAATGATTGATGGAATACGAAGATAATGAATACGACGAAAACTCCGTTGATGATATGATGGTCGATTACGACTACCACATCAATACAGGAGACCTTCCCGAACTTTTCGATGAATCATCAGTTGATGAGTTCTTTGCTAAAGGCAAAGCGCTTCGCGATAACATCGCCAGCCTCAACGACTGGGATTGATTATGTGTCCGACAGCAGAATATCCGTTCAGTATAACAGATTTACACACAACTCCGTTAGGTGCTGAACGAATTAGGAAAAATCTCAACTTGACGGAATCTCAGGATGTTGTAAATTTTTGCCGATGTTTCATCCTTGAAGATTTTGCCACATTTGAGCGTAAAGGCAAGAACTGGTATGTTACCGCAGGACATGTGCGCATAACAGTCAACGCAAACAGCAATACCATTATAACTGCCCATAAAATATAATGATTAGACTCCGGTGTGTCATCGAGCATATCACTTACCAGAATCAGGAAAATGGCTGGTCGGTGATGAAAGTCAAGGTCAAGGGATATGACAATCTCGTGACCCTGACCGGCTCGTTGCTTGACGTACCCGTGGGCAGTGTCCTACTTGTTGACGGCGACTGGAGGGTTGACCCCAAATATGGCCAGCAGTTTGTGGCTCAGTCATGGACTGAGGTAATGCCCGCCACTCTTTATGGTATTGAGAAATACCTCGGCAGCGGTCTGGTAAAGGGTATCGGCTCGGCATACGCCAAGGCAATAGTGAGCCGTTTCGGGCTTGAGACAATCGACGTTATCGAAAACGACATCGAGCGTTTGCTTGAAGTGCCTCGTCTCGGCAAGAAACGAATGGAGAAAATCCGCGATAGCTGGGAGAAACAAAAAGACATCAAGGAGGTTATGGTGTTTCTGCAAGGGCATGGCGTAAGCACCGCCTTTGCTGCCAAGATATATCGCAAATATGAAAAGGAGTCTATCTCCAAAGTCAAGGAGAATCCGTATCAGCTTGCAGATGACATATGGGGCATCGGATTCAAGACAGCCGACAGCATAGCCTCGAAGATGGGCTATGAGAAGAACGACCCTCGCCGTTGCCGTAGCGGAATACTTTACGCTCTCAATGAACTTGCCGAGGAAGGTCACGTCTATGCCGAGCCGGAGCAATTGGTTGAAGCCGCAACCAAACTGTTGGAGGCAGAGGAAACGCCCGTGCGTCAGGCTCTCGCCTCTATGATGGAGGCCAAGGATGTTATCGCCGACAACGATGTGGTATATCTCCCTCCTTTCTATCATGCCGAGAACGGTTCGGCAAAGCGGTTGCAGTCTCTCCTTTCCGACACATCCCTTTTCAATTCCGATATTGCCGCAGAACCGGAAGCTGAATATGGCGTAAAATCCGGCGGCATAGTCTATGACGAAGTACAGCAGGCAGCAATACAGAAGGCACTCGACTCAAAAGTCATGGTGCTGACAGGCGGACCTGGCACAGGCAAGACAACCACCACGCAGGGCATAATCGCCGCTTTCAAAGCCCGGCACATGAGCATTCTTCTTGCCGCTCCCACAGGTCGAGCCGCCAAACGAATGACCGAGGCAACCGGCATGGAGGCAAAGACAATACATCGCCTATTGGAATACAATCCGATGGACGGATACAAACGTAATGACGAGAACCCATTGGAGGGTGACGCTCTGATTGTGGATGAATGTTCGATGATTGACATCCTGCTGTTTTACAATTTGATGAAGGCTATCCCATCGAATATGCGCCTGATACTCGTGGGTGACATTGACCAGTTGCCGAGTGTCGGTGCGGGCAATGTGCTTCGCGACATCATCGACTCACAACAGATTCCGGTTGTAAGGCTCACCCGCATCTTCCGTCAGGCTCAGTCGAGCCGAATTGTGATGAACGCCCACGCCATCAATGCAGGTAAATTTCCCAATATCAAGAATGGTCTCGACACCGATTTCTTCTTCATAAATCAGGAAGATGCCGATGAAATGGTAAAACTCATCATCGGACTTGTGCGCGACCGTCTTCCAAAGAAATACGGTTATCCGCCGAAAGAGATACAGGTGCTGACACCTATGCAACGTGGCACGGTCGGAGCGGGCAACCTCAACATCGAACTGCAAACCGCCCTCAATCCTACGGGTCCGTCATTGACTCGTGGCGGTTATACCTTCCGTCTGGGCGACAAGGTGATGCAGATTCGCAACAACTATGACAAGAACGTATTCAACGGCGACATCGGCTATATCACAGCCGTTGATACCAACGAGCGGACTCTGACCGTTACATTTGATAGTCGCCTTGTAGAATACGACATAACGGAACTTGACGAGATTGTATTAGCATATGCCGTCACAATCCACAAGAGCCAAGGCTCCGAGTTCCCGATTGTGGTGATGCCCGTAACGATGAAACACTTCGTTATGCTCCAGCGCAACCTCATCTACACCGGCATAACCCGCGCCAAGAAAATCTGCGTACTCGTCGGCACCACCAAGGCCCTCGCATACGCCATAAAACAAAACACCGTCTCCAAACGCAACACCAAGCTGAAAGAGCGGCTAAACGATAACTGTCTATGACTCATAAATCACACATTCTGATAAAACGGATAACTCTCAGTCTCGTAGCGTTTCTGCTACTGGTCATAATCTTTACGGTATTTGCCAATGTTAAAGTGGAGAGGGCTGCGGCAGGAAAAATCTACACTTCGGTAGATTCTGTACCACACAACAAGGTGGCACTTCTGCTTGGCACAAATCCACTCAACAAATGGGGTCGACCGAACTCATATTTTACAAACCGTATAAAGACAGCTTCTGAGCTGTATAAAGCCGGAAAGGTTGATTATATCATAGCAAGCGGTGACAACCATACCAAGGATTATGACGAACCAACGGCTATGCGTGACTCACTTATGGCTCATGGAGTTCCGGAGGACAGAATCATTCTCGACTTCGCCGGATTCCGCACACTTGATTCTGTTGTTCGGGCGAAAGAGATTTTCGGATGCGATTCACTGACTATCATATCTCAGGCAGACCATAATGCAAGGGCGTTATATCTTGCCGAAGCCAATGGAATTGAAGCTGTTGCCGTTTCAGCACCGTTGAGAGCCGGAAGATGGGTGCGCACTCGTCTTGCCATTCGTGAATGGCTTGCCCGCGACAAGATGATGCTCGATATATGGTTTGGCAAGCAACCGCATTTCCTTGGAGAGAGAATAGAGATTCCGGATGTGATGCCTCAGAAGAGCTATGCCACGGTTGAGGGCATGACAATGAGAATTGTCAGCCCTGACCTGGTCAAAACTCCGGTGGATTCTATGATAGTGGAATTTACAAACAGTCGTGACGCAGATTTGACTACCGGAGAATGGTATCGAATAGACACCAAATCTGATGAAGGAAGCTGGATTCAGGCACCGTACTCAAAAAAGTATCTTGACCTTTTGGCAAAAGGAACTGAGGTATGCTTCAATGGTATAGGATATTCACTGAAACCCGACGGCTCATTTAGAATGACAGTAAAGCCATGGCTTTATGATCTGAGTGATAAGTCTGCCACTTACCGACTCGTCAAGACATTCAGTTATCCTCCATATCCGATTCAGAAGAGCGATACGGCATACGTTGAATTTCAAATCAGATAATCATGCACTATAAATACTGCCCTGAATGTGGCAAGAAACTAATAGGCAAACTGGCAGGCGATGATGGAGCGGTTCCGTATTGTACAGATTGCCAGCGATATTGGTTCGACTCGTTTGCAAGCTGTGTCATTGTCATGGTCGTGAATGAATTTCACGAGATTGCCATGCTACATCAATCATATATCTCTGACGAACACGAAACTTTCGTAGCAGGATTTATCACTCCCGGTGAGACTGCGGAGCAAGCCGCAGTCAGAGAAGTAAAGGAGGAACTTGGTCTTGACATAAAGCGTCTGGAATATGCCGGTACTCATTGGTTTGACAAGCGAGAGCAACTGATGCACGCCTTTATCGGCTATGTCAGCAAGTCCGACTTCACTCTGTCGCCGGAAGTTGATGGTGCCAACTGGATCGCACTTGACGAAGCTCCGTCAAGAATGTTTCCAGACCGACCGGGAAATACTCAACACATTCTGTATCGTCAATATAAATCCAAACTGGGAAAATAATATGTTTAGAATAATAAAATTCGCTTTATACCTCATAGTTATGACTACATGTGCTATGCAAGCTTCCAGTTGTACTCACAATGACAATATTGTCTCTGTCTCTGCACTGGAATTTGAAAAAGAAATCAAATCTGATTCGGTTCAACTGGTTGATGTCCGCACTCCGTAGGAATACACCGAAGGGCATATTGACGGAGCGTTGAATATCAATGTGCAATCAGATGATTTCAAGGAGCTCGCTCAGAGAGAGCTGTCAAAAGACTCTACCGTGCTTGTCTACTGCCGTAGCGGTCGCCGCTCATTGGATGCCGCCGAAATACTGACCGGCCTTGGTTACAAAGTCGTTAACCTCAAAGGCGGTATCATCGAGTGGGAAGAAGATGGACTGCCGATTGTCTCAGAGCAGGAGAATTAAGTTTCGCTTGTCTGAATAGTCTAAAAAAGAAAAAAAATAAATCAATGACAAGAACATCAATTCTGTCGGTAGCCTCGGCGCTGACAATACTTACCGCCTCATGCGGACGCAATAAGGAAAATAAAGAGACTGCCGACAATCAGCATCAGGAGACTGTAGCGAATGTGGACGTGCATGGTCAGTGGTATCTGGATAGCATCGTATTCAGTGACTCCGAATATGTGCGTGTGCGTCCTGACGTAAGGCTTTCAAGCATACACCAGTATATCGTATTTGAAGACAGCACATATTTCATCAAAACCAACTGCAACTCAATTTCCGGTACATATACCGTCAAGGGGGATTCAATCATCCTTGGCGACGGAGCTATGACTGAAATGGCCTGCGACGACATGTCAGTCGAGGAGGCTCTCCGCAGGATTCTCCCGAATATAGCTTCGATCCATATCCAGAACGATTCCATCGCCCGGCTTGACAGCCGCAATCCTTCGGAATACATCGTGCTTCGCAAGGCCCCTATAGAAAGAAAATAATATACCCGAAAAGTAATGGAAGAAAATAAACTGACACCCTTTAGAGATGCTCCCGACACGGCAGTAATAACATGTTGCCATGTGACAGACGATGGCGCACCAGTGCTTTACGTTTCGCATGACGAGGACGACGGCATGTGGCAATTTCTTTGTGGCGGAGAGCATTCGGAAGATGAAGCAAGAATCGTCTCCCTGAGATATATTTATGAGCTTGACCATTCGGTCGGTCTGCTGAAAGATATGCCTTGCGGCAGCTATGCGGAAAGGGAATCTCCGTCAGAGGAGTGGATTGTGAACGGTTAAACAGGAAAATATGACAAAGACAGTCTATCGTTCTAAAATCGATTGGTGGGTCTGGCTTGTTACAATAGGCTTTCTCGCTGTTATATGGCTGTCGGCTATTGGCATGTCATGGTGGTATATCGTTTTTGTTTGCGGAGGTATGACCTTGCTCTATGCTTGGCTTATGTTCGGATGCTGGTATGAGATAGACGGTGAAGACATCGTGATTTATCAGTTCTTCAGACCTACACGTCTGCCAATATCCAAAATCAAGGACGTTAAGAAAACCTCCGGTTATCTCGCTACAGCCGGCATGTCACACCTTCGAGTCTCGATAAGTTTAACAGACCGCTCGGTGTTGAAAAGCTATGCTCCGATTGAAATCTCTCCGAAAGACCGTGATGGATTCATGACACAGCTTAAATCTATCAATCCCAATATTGAAATATTATGCTGAGCAATCGAGTAAAACGAAATATATGGCTGACGTTAACCATTTTGTCATTCCTAATGATTCCTGACAGATGTGCGCGTGTAGTCAATGGTATTACCCATTGGTGGACTTTGCTTGTGACAATTGCTCTATTTGCTATTTGCGAGCATTTCTATATGTGTTATCGAAAGCAGGTCAAACGAGGGAATCTCTTTTGCCGGGTCAAAATATTCAGATGATACAGATAGGCAGATATAAATTGGGATTCGCACCACTGTCGATGATAGTTGTTTTCATCGTCCTCTCGGTATGCGCCATTGTCGCTGCTTTTCAGCATGCACGACCGGAATGGTCTATGCCTTTGTCGCACATCATCATAATCAATGAAGGTATGGCACTGTTGGCAACTCTGGTTTATGGCATATTCGTTCATTTCGCTATTGCAATCATCAATAGACTAAAGAAATGAATATAGAGGAAGTCCGGGATTATTGTCTTTCATTGCCATTTGCCACTGAGAGGAGTCCTTTCGGACCGGACACTCTTGCTATGGAAATTGGTGGAAGAATGTTTTGTCTTATGACACTTGACGTACAGAGGGATTTTTATAATCTCAAAGTCGCTCCTGACTATGGAGTGGAGTTGTGTGATAGATTTTCAGGAATACGCCCCGGCTACCACATGAACAAGCGACATTGGATTTCTGTGGATTTCTACGGCGATGTGCCTGACAGACTTCAGGAACAACTAATATTTCATTCATATTGCCAGACAGCAATGAAACTCCCAAAGAAGATACAGACTCAACTTGGTCTCACAGAATTATTGGATACTTTATGAAAGAACGACAGAAACAAGTGAAGCGGTGCTTTTGGGCAAATCCAAAAAATCCGCTTTATATAAAATACCACGATGAGGAATGGGGACAGCCGGTTCATGATGATGCAAAATTGCTTGAACTGCTTATTCTGGAATGCTTTCAGGCAGGATTGTCATGGGAATGTGTGCTCAACAAGCGAGAGGCTTTCCGCGAGGCTTTCGATGGATTTGACCGCGACACAATCCTTGCTTACGACGAAAAAAAGATTGATGAGCTTATGTCCACTTCCGGAATCATTCGCAATAGAGCAAAAATCAAGGCAGCGATATCTAACACTTCTGTTTTCAAGTCTATTCAGGAAGAATCTGGTTCGTTTGATGCTTATCTTTCAGGCTTGTGTCCCAAAGAGCCTATTTTCGACCATACGTCCACAACCTCCACAATTTCAGATGCCCTGTCAGCCGACCTGCGTAAAAGGGGCATGAAGTTTGTAGGCTCTACGACAATCCACGCCTTCCTTCAGTCCATAGGAGTATTCAACTCACACGCCCCCGACTGCTATTTATATCAGGGCAAATAATAACATTATCCCCATATTGTTGTTAAAGTTATATGGCACGATACTCAAACATATTCGCAGGTGGTATGGCTTCCTGCAATCTAAACGGCAGAAATATCTCTATCATTAACGGAGAAGTGTATGTTGATGGAATTCACTATGTTCCGGAATCTGAGGCCGGAACGGGAGAAGACTACAAACCATTTACACCCGGCAAGATGACAGACCACAAGTTCGATGTTTCATCGGATTTCGATTCCATCATATCGAAAGGATTTGTCGATGTGGTGTTCACTCAGTCTGATAAAGAAGACGATTTTGAGGTCAGAGGAAGACTGCCCGAGAATCTTATCAAAAAGATGAACATTGAGGTCTCAGGTGGAACGCTATACATCTCCATGAAATCAGGTTCATACGAAAACATTGTCGTTCATGGCGAAGCTCCCACAATCTATGTCAGTAACAAGACATTGAAAGATGTATCATCTTCCGGTAGCGGCGATTTTACAGTAAACGGCAATCTGAACGCCTCTGACGGATTCTCTGTTCGCAGCTCCGGCAGTAGCGACTTCAAATGTGGAGTCATCAAAGCAGACAGTAAAGATGTTACTGTTTCCACATCCGGTTCCGGAGATATAGAGCTTGCCGGAGTAGAGGCTTATGTTTTCATGGTACACATATCCGGTTCTGCTGATGTTGACTGCGGCACTGCCAAAACGAAGATATGCTCCATTGACATAAAAGGCTCAGGCGATGTGAAAATCAATGGGAGCACGGAATCTGTTAATTTCTCAATAGCAGGCTCCGGCGACATAGATGCAGGTGACTTCAAGGCAGACACAGGCAAAGCCTCCGTTGCCGGTTCCGGCGATATACGTTGTAATGTCGAACGGCTCTCTGACCGAGTCAGAGGCTCCGGCGACATCCACAACAAATATCATTAATGAGTTGATTCACAAAAGATCTAAAAACAATTTGACTCTTGCAAAATATTCTCTTACAGTATTTCTGATGCGGCTACTTGTGATGGGCGAAGGCTCGGCATTATACCCGACTGCATTCAAACCAAAATGGTCTGCCTGATATAAAGCTCTCTCATTGTGATATTTTTGAGAAATAATTGTGATGGAATCAAAATCATAAAGGTTTCTGACAGCATCAATGGAATTTATTGTTCGCCATCCTTGCCAATGCTCAATGATGCAGGTGTCGGGAACATTGTGAGATACTAATGAATCCCGCATTGCTGTCGGTTCATTCAGCGTATTCGTAGTAGATATCCCATAATGTATCGGGAAAGCCATAGCCACAACATTCCACTGATTTAATCATACGTTGCATACGGAGACTGTAATCTGACATCAATCCATTGGAAGATATGAATTTGACTGCTTTGTTGAAATTGTTTTCAAGAGCGGTGTAAAAAGGCTCGTCGTAATCGCCATATTGAGCAGTCAGGCTACATCCTTGTTCTACATAATAGAGCATCAAATCTGCAATAGCATGAGAATCTGGTATGAGTTTCTTGAACGCGGTTATCAGTTTATTGCATTCTCTGAAACTTGGATCTTTAGGCCAATCATTCCGTCCGTAGAATTGGCTGCGGATTGCTTTTTTGTACTTTTCAAGTTCTGCATCGCTATTGGGTGCAAGATAGAACTCAAGCCAAGCATTGGCTTCCTTGCTTGCGTCGTATAACTGGAGCATGATATCAACAACCTGTTCTTTTGAAAGAGTTGATAAAAGTTTCTTCAATTTAGCTTTAGACATTTCATTACGGTTTTATTAGGTGATATTATTCGGATATTCTGTTAAAGCGGCTTATCCGTTCGTTTACGATACGGACGTAGTTGCGTTTCATCTTATCTGAAAGAAAACTTTTGCCAATAAGTAGCTTGGCTTCTTCGGGGAGTACGATGTACTTGTCGAGAATTCTATCCATACGCTTCTTTACAAGACCAATCTTTATGCCGAATCTCTCAAAATCGAGGCGGCAAGGATGACCTGTCCTGTCGTAAGCATCGCTCTTTTCAATATCAGGCGACAGTCCCCCGTCAAGACCGAGATCATCGCCATTCACATGAAGGCTTGTATTGAGCAGGTCGTAAGCAGGAGCTAAGCGGTAATCTTGACCATCAAGAATAAGAGAGAAATTCTTTAGATGAGCGTCTCCGTTGGCATAGATATAATTGAACACCACAAGTTCAAAGAACCTCTCCATGTCGACCATCCATGCGGCGACATTTGCCCTTATCGCTTTAACTATATCTTCATAGCATCCGTTATATTTGAATTGCGTCCCAGTGGTCTGCTCATTCCGCCCAACTAACGAGGCAAAATCTTCCATCGGTAACTTTGAGCCATCGGCAAGAACATCGAACCGGCGCGTGATATATACCGGCTGTCCTTTTGGCGTAAAGCATAGCCCATTAATAGCAGTCTGTATTCCGTAAACCTGCGAGGCAATCTGCATGGTAAGGTGTTCATTGGCAGGAATCTGTTTGCGGTCTCGGAGAGTATTATCCCAAGGGGCAGGTTTCAATATATGAGTAGAACGATCATTATCGCCTGCTATACTTATTTCGCCACCATTGATTATAGTTGGAAATTTTTCCTGCACACCGGACACCGAGATGCGGTGCATGGCATCTGCAATCTCACCGACATTTCTGAACTCGTCAATGTCAAACCCAAGTATAGGATTCACTTTAATCCTTCCGAAAAGAGATTTAGCGGCCTTGGGGCTGTATGTATCGAATCCCTCTATGAGAGAAGACGGGCAGTTTCTAATTTCAATCATTTTTTATCCTCCTTACATTTACAGCTCCTATAAAATCTCTGTCGGCCATTGTTTCAAGTAGTCCGAAAAAGTCATTTTCGTCAATCTTCAGGACGCGGCATATAACGCGACGGTTGGCTCCCTCAGGAAGCATATTTGAGAAAAAAGGGAATAGATGTTCAGAACTATATGCTGTGACTTTCTTTGGTAAAGTTGCCGATATTGGTGGCATGGCAGATTTGAGATATTCCTCATCATATTGGAAAGAATACCCGGTTCCGGGATTCTGCTCGGAAAGAATTCCGGCCTTTATATCATTGAAATAAACTTCAAGCTGTTTCATACTGTCTGCCTTATGCGATATTCAATCTCAATGCCGAGTACATCAAGAATCTTCTTTACGGTGTTGAGCGCGGGATTACCCTTGCCACGCTCAATGTCCTTAATCGTGGCAAGCCCGACTTGCGCCATCTCCGCAAGGTCCTGTTGGGTTAGAGAAAGGATTTCTCGTCGCTCTTTCATTATATCTTTTAGTTCCATAGTCTGACATAATAAACTTTTACGCAAAGATAAGAATAATTCTTGAAGTCATCAAATAAAAGTATGATAAGCTGTACTTATTGAACGATTAAGTCTATCTGTGAACATCATCAAGCATAAAAGTCTAATATAGTAAACCAATAAAGTAATTCATGAAATATTTGGTGGACTTGTGAAAAAGTATTAAATTTGTGGCCACAAAATCTGAAACAAATGGCAAGACAGCATTGTAACATACTAATCAGCAAAGGCATTCAGAGCTTAAAAGGCTTTGAACGCAATGCGTATGTGCAGGTGCCGTCAACAATTGGCACAACATATCGCAGAACTGTCCGACCGGTTTGTTTCAGTACCTCAACTGACATAAGTTAGTCTACAAATACAGACTACTGAGATATAACGACTGTCGGAAAGTTCTTACCAAGCTTCCCGACAGTCGTTTTTTGTGTCCTAACCGATATAACCTTCTCCATCGCGATTAGCTGCGGACACACATTTCAATAATTGCGCCTTATGACGCATAATTCGCAAAAAAAATGAAGTTTAATGAACAAAAGAAATTATATCGTCAAAATGCTATGATTCAGTCGGACATACGCAGTCTCCCCGATAGTCGTGGCCTTGATGTTATTTTAGTTCCCGATGAATGTGCTGAAATCATCTGTCATATACATAAGGCAATGGAGCGTCTTGCTCCTATGGGTGATGATTGTAGAAGAAGTCTTTGGTTTGAGGTCAAGGGCAAGAGGTGGGAGTGGTACCGCTTGTCGGTATCTACCTATAAGAACCGTCATTATCTTTACATCACTGGAGATCCACATGACCATCATATATTCTGTGATAAGGAAGATTGTAATTCTCATCGCTGGTTCTTCGAAGATATGCTAATTGGAATATTCTCAAAAATAGAGAAATATGTTGTCGGGCTTGTTGATAACATCCTGTCTGCACCCGAACAGCATAATGCGTATGTTGAGAAATATTTGAGTTACTATCGGAGAGAAGGGTTGATAAAGAGGTCGATCCTGAACTCATTGATTGCTGACAATCGCTATGATGGGATTGATATACCTCGGGTAATCAACATCTATGAGAATCAGGTCGAGCCTACTCAGTTCTCCGAGATGACTCTCAGACGCTATATGCACTATTGGCGTATCTCATACGAAGCTGTATATGGCAAGATGTCAGGAGATGATATTGAAGTCTTCCGGCGTTCAAGCAAAGGATACGAGATTAAAGAATATAATCTCGACTCTGAGAATGATTTCAGGAGATGGAAGACAGATGTCTCTCCTTATCATGGTTTTGATGTGGTGTATGCCAGAGTTCCCTTGTACCCCGAATTTACCAATGGGCAATGGCATTTCTATATCGGTACCCACAGCTATTGGAATCTTGATGATTGCTTTAAGGCGATCTTAGGATTGTCTGATGCGGGAATCTCGGTTGAATTGGGAGAAGTCGAACATATACTCGGAATCTTGAATGAGACTGACTATGTTGAGATTACTCCTTATGCATACAGATATATGCAGGGCGATGACATCGGTAGTCAGACGAGGCTTCCTTATGCTGACGAAGTTGACAAGGATGTTATCAGGAAAATAATTGCAAACACTAAGTGGAATAAGATTGAGAGTGTAAGCCCTCTCGCTTAACAACTTATAAATTAGATAAGTTATGAAAATTCAATATGCATCTGACCTTCATCTGGAGTTTCATGAAAACAGCCGCTGGCTGAAAGATAATCCAATCATCCCGGTGAGTGAAGTGCTCGTATTAGCCGGAGACATCGGCTATCTTGGTGATGACAACTACTGCCTACATCCATTCTGGGACTGGTGTGCAGACTCATTCCGTCAGACTATTGTCATTCCTGGCAACCATGAGCTATATAAGAGTTTTGACATAAACGAGTTTCATGAAGGGTGGCAGCTTGAAATCCGTCCTAATGTCAAAGCCTGCTATAACTGTATGGTCCCGCTGTCGGCTGATATTGACCTTATTGCTTCGACACTCTGGGCGAAGATACATCCATGGGATGAATATCAGACCGAACGCGGTGTGGCTGACTTCCACCGAATCCGGAATGGACAGTTCCGGCTCTCGGCGCAGCGTTTCAATGAGGAGCATGATCGGTGCCGCGAGTTCATCGAAAGAAGCGTGGCCGCAAGTCGCGCCAAGCATGTAATCGTGGCAACTCACCATGTGCCATCTTTTGAACTGATGTCTGGCGAGTTCAAAGGAAGTCCCATCAACGGGGCATTCACATCTGAGCTTGGCGACTTCATCGCAAACAGCCGTATCGACTACTGGATCTATGGTCATTCGCACCGAAACATAAACAAAACAATTGGCAACACCCAATGTGTATGCAATCAGCTCGGTTATATTTTCCAAGGCGAGCAAAAGGGCTACCGTAGGGATGCCAGAATAGAAATCAATGACAATGAACTTCAAATTTGACGCAGGTCGGGTATTCTTCACATCAGATACCCATTTCAACCATGCGAATATAATCAACTACTGCCAACGTCCGTTCCGCGACATTCATGAAATGAACGAGACGATTATAATGAACTGGAACAATGTAGTCGGCACGGATGATATAGTGTTTCATCTCGGCGACTTCTGTCTTGGAGGTGCCGACGAGTGGAACCGGATTCTTGACCGTCTAAATGGCAGAATCTATCTCATTCTCGGCAACCATGACCTAAAGAATATCAGGCAGGGTTTCATATATAGGTTTGAACACGTTGCAATGTCAATGTGTATACATATAGGGAAAAAGAAAATCTACCTGAATCACTTTCCTTATCTGTGCTTTGAGGGAGGCTATCACAACGATGTCTGGCAACTGTTCGGACACGTTCATACACGCCCATCAAACACTGGAATAGATGCCGGTCGACTCCAGCATCTGTATTCGACACAACTTGATGTCGGCGTTGACAATAATAACTTCACGCCACTGTCTTTCAATGAAGTTCAAAATAAGATTCAAAGGCAGATTGAGTGGCAAAACACTAAAAATGGCAAACTATGAGTGGAGGATTTAGAAGAATCGTAAACCATTGAAAAGAACGCATCAAGCACGGCAAACCTGTTTGATGCGTTTTGTTTCACGACATAAAACTGCACCAACTTGGTGCAGAAGTTGCAATTTAAACGCATCCGAAGTGACCGAGATCTGTTTTTTTCTACTTCAGTGTTAATTGAGATTCCTTTCTTTATCAAGTCGAGCGTACAGAGCAGGGCGGAGCTTCCGGTTATATTCTTCAATCTCCTTTATTTTGGGAGAAGCCGGTGGTACGACTTCATAGCCGCCATCCAGTCCTGATTTCGGTTCTTCATATAACGTATCCCCATAGTGCACCTTCAACCGTTGGCTGACTTCCTCACGAGTAATCTCACCCTTGACATTCCTGATTGCCAAATCAAGCAAGAGTGCAGATACCGTCAGTTCGGCCACGTCTTGCAAGCCTATACTGACAAGCCATGCATCAGCCTGTTCTTTTATCTTGGGATTATCGCAGTGCGACAACCTCACAAGTTTCCTGATATTTCTCTTCGTATGTCATGGGATTGTCATTCTATGTCCAATGGAAGTAAATTGTCGTCGTTGAAGCGGTCGAAGTCCGACTGAAAGAGTTTGTCTTGGATTATGCGGTATTTCTCAAACTCCGATTCTGCAAAACTCTTGGCAAATTCAGCGGTGATTTTGCCGGCATCTGTCAGAACGGCATCGCCGGACGCTTCAAGAATTATGTCGATTCGTTTTGCCCAGTCCTCCATTGTCATTGGTATATGGCGTTTAGCCATACGCTCTGCCATATCAAGCACCGCATTGACAAGTCGCCCCATGTCGGCAAGTTCCACCTCCTTGAGATAGTTCTTGGCAATACTTACGTCAGGCTTGACAATCTTTCCGTCAGGAGCGTTTTCCCAAGTAGTCAGTCCCATGTGTTCTTTCTCGGCGTTGGCTCGTTCAACGATAAGCTCGGCAGCATTATGACCATGAACAGCGTAGTGCATCTTGTTCTGAACTTTCTTGAAGAACAGTCGGGTGGTGGGAGCGTCTCGGTTGTAGTCGATGGCGGTAGCGTAAATGTCCGTCAGCTTCTGATAGAAACGCCGCTCACTGAGGCGAATCTCCCGTATCTCAGCCAACAGGTGCTCGAAATAATCCTCTCCGATAAATGAACCGTTTTCCATCCGTTTCTTGTCAATCACATATCCCCGGATGGCAAACTGACGCAAAATAAACGTACACCACTGCCTGAACTGCGTGGCTCTGGTGCTGTTCACCCGATAACCGACTGATATGATGGCATCGAGATTGTAGAATTTCAGCGAGCGATTGACCTGACGCTCGCCCTCGGTTTGAACTACCGAGAAATTCTCGGTAGTTGCCTCCTGAGTCAACTCCCCAGTCTCGTAAATATTTTTAAGATGCAGCCCGATGTTGTCAGAAGAGCAATCAAGCAACTGCGCCATAGCCTTCTGCGTACACCACACAGATTCGTCATGGTATATCACCTGTACGCCTGATTCCTTCCCTTCAATCTGAAAGATTAGGAACTCCGCCGTGCTATTTCGTATCTCAAACTTCTTTGCCATTATATCAGGAAGTTATTGTTATTGCAGGAATGGTATAAACGGCCAAAACTAAATATCAGTCTTGTTATCTTGCATACTAATTAATACCAACGGCTCTATATCCATTCATCTGTTTCCAATGTTTATTATAGAGAATTGGTATTCAATAGGTTTTTTCCCAGACTCTAACCATTGTTGCATAAATAATTTGTATTCTTCCAAAATCTTTTTGTCAGTTTCGGATAATTTAGAATGGAATCCTACTTCGTTACAATATATAATAAAATCGTCCCATGAAGCCCAAAATTCCGTAAAGTATTCTGAAGGGAAAACCAACTCTTCATTTGGATGGTCATGCCAAACATAATGTGATGGATGTGTTAAAAAATTCTCAGCTAAGTATCTCTTATATATATTCATGGCCTCGATATTTAGAGAGCTGTATGTTTCTGTTCTTTTCCCTGATTCTTTATCGATTTTGTATTCTTTTGTTTTAGAATAGAAGAAATAATCGGCTATATTATTAAACGAATATTTCTCGTTGATTGCCTTTGTTAGCATCTCAGTTATAATACTATCACTATCTTCCTTTGAGAAAATTGACGATAGATCATTGCTTCCATCTGTATGCAATGATTCGGTAAAAATTACCGAAGTAGTTGAAACTTAAGTTAATATCTCGAATTGTCAAATACAAATGAATCGCCAAAGCGTTCATTATAAAAATCTTATACCATGAACGTATTGGCGATTCTCAAAGACTTCACCTTTCGGTGTAAGTCGGTATTTGAAAATACTACAACCAAGATGAGCAAAAGGTTCCTCAACTGGCTGATTTTAACAATACGCACTGTGGCGTTGATTCCGGGCAAAGTCAATTTTACCCGGCTGTCGCGCTATGGCGGTCGTACAGCCAAGACCTTTGCTTCCAATTTCAAGACATCCGTAGACTGGATGAAAGTCAACATAGGTATGGCGCAGGATTGTTTTGAGCCGGCCGATGACATGGCAGTGGCAATCGATCCGTCGTTCATTTCAAAGTCAGGCAGACTGACGTATGGCATAGGCCGTTTCTGGTCAGGGGTGGCACAACGTGTGAAACGCGGTCTGGAGATAATGGCGATCGGGGCAATAAGTCTGAGTAAACATACATGCGTGATGCTCGGTGCTGTCCAGTCACCGAACTTCAGGACTCTTGAATCTGAGAAACAAATGTCAATGCTTGGCTGGTATGTGGCACTTGTCAGGTCAAAGGCGACAGAGCTGCTCTCACTGACGGATATTCTGGTTGCCGATGCCTTCTTTTCCAAATATGAATTTGTGAATGAAGTGATTGGCATGGGATTTCGATTTGTCGGGAGATTACGTGCCAACTCATATCTGAGGTATCTGGCCATACCGGATTCCTCCGCCCCGCGAAGACGCGGCAGAAAGAAAAAGTATGGAGAGAAAGTGGATTTCTCCAACCTTGACATGTCCGTGTTCACTTCATTCATATATGAGGATTCCAAAGGAAACAAAAACCGATGTCACACGGCGGTCGTGCATTCGAGGGCATTGAAACGCGACATCCGTATCGTGGTCTGTCCGGTTGAAAACGCAGAGCCTCTTCTTTACTTCTCTACCGACACCAATATGAGGCCTGAAAAGATCATCGGTTTCTACCGCACCCGCTTTCAGATTGAGTTCGGTATACGCGATGCCAAGCAGTTTACCGGACTTCAGTCACAGCAGACCCGCGACAGGGAGCGGCTTGACTTTGCGTTCAATCTTTCCTTCACTGCCCTCAATGTCTGCAAAGAGGTCATAAGGAAGGATTATCCGGATCTTTCGGTAGCGCAGTTCAAACGGCTTATGTTTGAATCTTATCTCGCCTCAACAATTATTTCGACTTGCGGAAAATCTCCGCATCTAAAAATAATTCAGAAAATAAATCATCGGTTGACTCAGTTAGCGGCTTAGCCTAGGATGAACAACCTAAAATTTTACCGAATCATTGTGTATGGGTAGGTGAAAATTGAACTAAGAGGCTAAAGGAAAATGGTTCTTGTGATATAATATTCCTGATATATGCCTTCTTTGATTGCAGATCATAAGATAATTTATTGGCCAAATTTGCTAAATCGTAACCGGATAGCATGATTTGACCATAGTGTATGGTTCCATATATGACAATATAGATAATATTTTCAATAGTAGTGTCATTTATTTTTTCGTTAGATCGAGATTTATTGAGACATTGAAGGAATAAGGCGTGAGAATATTGATTATCAATATCCTTACCAATGAATTCTTTAATGTCTTCTCTTCTTTTTATTATTAATTCGTTAAATTGTTGGTCTGATATCTCTGACGATTCCAATACTCCATTGAAATATCTTTTTGTGTAGTTCGGATTGGAAAATCTCTTGGTTAAATCGTTGACTCTACCTGTATTGGGTAATAGCCTGTTCAGAATATGCACCAAATCTTTCATTTTATGGTCATCGTATCCAAACTGGTTTTTACAATATTCCCTGATGTCGTATAGATTTCGTTGATTGAGATATTGCAAGAAATCATCATCTCTTGACACAGCTTTACTTGTATCCCACAACTGGTAGTTGGTTGTATATCTTTCTGTATAAAGCACCCTCTTGAAATCTTTAGAAAGTAATGTATAGACTTCTGGAAATAGTAAATAGAGCATTTCGAGGTCTGCAAGATCCTCAATCTTGCATTCTCCCTTTAATATTTCGTACCGTGCATGAATCCCATTAATCCATCGATATATTGACCTCAAGTTGGTTAATGGATAGAAAACTGGAAGTTCTCCTGAAAGGAATTTGTCAGTTGTAACATATGACGTAAAACACTCTCGGTCGTTTTCATCTTCTATCCATGTCAAATTATTGAGGATAACATCATGAAGTTTTTCAGCTCTAAGTTCTGGCAGCGCAAACTCAGATTCAAAAAACTTCTCGATATAATGCTCATTATAAGCTGGATTTGAATTTCTAAGTGCAGACTGGACATAATGCTTATCAAAAGCACTCAAAAAAATAAAGTTCGGAAAATTAGCACTTCCTCGAATGATTCTAAACACCTCTTCTATCTCCGAAGCTGAAAGTCTGTCAATGTCATCAAATATAATTAGCACCTTAATGTTTAATTCTATCAACTTTTGAGAAATCGATCTTGTCATGGAAGCTAAGTCTGTTACTTTTACAGATTTTGCCAACCACCCTAATTCGATTGCCTCAAGTACAGATGCATATTCTTTTATCTTCTTTGCAATTGAGTAATTAATACTCCCCAAATTTTTTATAATCTCTTGGAAGAAAAATGTCGTGATACTTTTACCGGGATTGATACACCAAGGTGTAATGGATATTATTACAATTTGGCTCTCTAATTGTTCTTTTACAAAGTTTAGGAATGTAGTTTTCCCATTACCCCATGCAGACGTGATGGCAAGTGACCTTGAACAAGTTTCAGTATCTAATGACATAATTTCGCGAGCCAAGTTCTTAACCAATGATTCACGAAAAAGGCAATCTTCATTCAACTTTAATTTAGGAGCATCATGTATATATGTCTTATTTTGCCCCGATGAATCTGATTTATGCGATTTATTGTTGTATTTAAACAATGCAATGATGGATAGTATTATAATCAGTCCAATAAAAACATCAATATAAGATACCGGAGAATTATATATAGAATAGAAGCTAATTGTATCGTTGCAAAATCTTTCGTAGCTCCACCATGAAAGTAATGCCAAATCAACAATCAGTAATTTTTGTAAGAAAGGCTTATCAATGCGATGTTTTTTGAACGAGGCAAACCATATGGTACTGAGAATTAATAGTATGGTAATAAGTATGTCGATACAAATCCTAACTTGAGTTTTAGTGTCAAATAACGCATATGAGAATTTACTCGTATGTTCAATCATTGATTCCGTTATTGGCAGAAGAAGCCAAACAATAATTAGAACAATGCAGCAGGTTGCGATAGATTTTATACAATATTGCATATATTCAATAGTACGGTATTATATAATTCCTACGTTGTCTTTTCCCAATTAGTTGTTTATCCAATTACTCCTTATTTGACGGAATGTGCCGAATACATTATCTCGATGGTGGCGGAGGAATTGTGGATGAGGTCGGAAATACTCAATTTGAGGAATGGTGATTTTTGCCCCATTGTATTCGTTGATATATGAATCCGTCCGTAAAACATCGGGGTGGATTATAATCGTATAATCATCTTCAATTGTGAAGAACCCCTTGTCAAAAACGCAGTGCATATCCCGGCTCATGGCGATACCATTGCATGGGAGGAATGACCCGTTGTGGGCTTGAGGCATAATGTGCGCCGCTTCAAGATTGTCAAACCCGTTGCATGAAATGACACGCTTAGTGACCGCGCATTTGCCACCGTACGCATTCATGACAAAATCGTGGAAAGTACGGGCATTGAAAAGGTCTGCTCCCATGGCCTGAGCCATGTCATTTGCAGGATTCATTGAATCAAGTGCTTGCTGCTGTTGCTTTTCGATGGCTTCCTCAACTTTCTTATCTCCAATTATATTTGCAGACTTGTTTGGCAAAGTGAATTGTCTGTCGAATGTTGGAGCTTCATCGCCCTCCCATACAGCATAGGTCTTGCCATTAAGTTTGGCATTCCAAAAAGAATAATAGGGTGATAGCGCATCGAAGATATGCAGAACATAAAAAGGGATACCATTATCGCGACAGCGCATCATGACAACAATGTCATTTGGCAAGAACAAGGTTTTGTCGTTGTCGAGCTTGCTGTTAAGATAAATACGACTTTCGTCACGTGGTTGCCCTTCTACATGAGCTGTGTCTACATGTTTTGAATTATGATAGACATACTGGGCATAAATAATCTCATCCGAGTGGTCTGTCAAAAAAGGGAGAGCGGTACTGTCGTTTAAAACAGTGGTCGAAAGGTGAGGAAAGAAATCGTAGAATTCCTTTGAAATTAGCATATAACGACCACGGCTAAATTTTAGAGAGCCGTCACTACGCCTAACAGGAGATCCCATTTCCTGTCGACCAAGTTTTTTAATGAAAAATTCTGCCATGGTTATAATTAGATGTGAAAAGTTTGTATAGAGCTTCTGCAATTATGGCGGCAAAATCAACTGGGACAGCATTCCCTATCATTTTGAATTGAGCCATGGTCGCACCAAAAAATTCAAAGTCATCTGGGAAAGTTTGTAGTCGAGCAGCCTCCCGAGGGGTAATGGAACGCGCTTGTTCAGGGTCAGGATGAATATGTCTCATACCATCTTTATAAAGATGTGCGGGTATGGTGTTACTTGGCTCATCTTCTCGTAAAACATAGTATTTATGAATATTGCTATGTTTCCCTGTGACTTTTGTATATAATTCTTTCAGTTTCTCAATGCTGACATATTCGCACTTTCCGCTCATAATGTCATTGGCAAGAAAACGGAAAACACCTATATCACGCTTGCTATGGAAGCGAGGCGTATGGTTCATACAAAACCGCTCTTCTTGCTGAATGTGGGAAATCTTAGTGGCGCCTCTTTTTGTTGGTTCCGCTAATGGGTAAATAGGCGGCAAGTCGCCAATAGCATCTTTAACCGTTCGAGGCTTTCCTTTCAATGATGGGAATATGATTTTATAAAAATCATTCAGCATGATATCGCATTTATCTCCAAATATTTCTTCGGAGATACCGAGAATTATAACACGTTTACGATGTTGCGGGATACCATATTCTGCTACATCGAATAGCGCATTTCGGAAATTTGGGGTAACATGATACCCAGCTTCGCGAAATGCCGAATATATCTTTTCTGTAATCGGTGTGCCATCTGGAGCGGCACTTAAAAGTCCTACAACATTTTCAAACACAAAGAATTTCGGCTTAAAATATTTGACTATTTCTATATATCTTTCAAATAGATAATTGCGATAGTCGTTCTTCATGCCGTGCTCATCCCGAATACGTCCGGCCAATGAATATGCCTGACATGGAGGACCTCCAATAATCACGTCAATCTTTTGTTCTCCAATTAGACTTTGTAACCCTTGATGGATACCATATTCTGCATCATCAAAGCCATTGATGAGTTCATCTGTTCGTTGAATATCAAATCGAATTACTGCGTTTTCTGCCTCAGAATGTCCCCATTTTGTAATCAGCCGGTGCTTGATGGTTTCATATGGAGCTTTCTCCCACTCAACTGCACCAACAGTGTGATAATGACCAGACTGAAGAAATCCCTCTGTGAGACCTCCACACCCTGCAAATAAATCAAGTGTATTTAGCGTTTGATTTGTCATTACAGATATTTAAGAAGTTGAGTTGCTAAGGCTTTTGCCATTAGTACAGGTACGGCATTTCCGACTTGTTTGTTCTGTTGACCTCTGTTGCCGAGGAAAACAAAGTCGTCGGGGAAAGTTTGAATACGCGCACTCTCTCTGACTGTCGGGCATCGGTTCCATTTATAATGGAAAAGATTACGATGACCAGTGTCAACAGTTCGAGCAGGTTTCTTGCTGTTAAGACGCGTCCAAGCCATATGAAAGACTCTACTTTCACCCACTCCCGGCGGCAAATCTTTATAATTGCCCCCATCGGGGACTAAAGCAATTACTTCCTTAACAAATGGCTTGTGGTTAATTGCGGTATGATTATGAAGCGTAGTTGACGAAGAACGCATAAGTCTTTGAAATTTGTTTTGGGGTTCGCATTCATATACAGAAATTTCTTCGCCAAGAGTAGTTTCAAGTGAAGGCAAATCACTTATGGCTTGTTCACATGTGATATAGTCATTCTCAGACAAATACGGCTCGGGGAATACATACTTGTCTTTTTCAGAATGTATACCTACAAAAACAAGGCGCTTTCTAATTTGAGGCACGCCATAGTCTGCGGCACATACAATCTTGTATGTGACGTTATATCCTATTTCGGAAAAGCGACGAATAATTTCATCGCGGACAGCACCCTTATATAGGTTTGCCATACCAGGAACATTCTCAATAAGAAACGCTTTTGGCCTGTAGCGCCGAACAGTTTCAATCATTGCAAGATATAGTTTGTTCCTTTCGTCATCAAACTTGCGTGGTCCTGTCAAACTGAAGCCCTGGCAAGGAGGTCCTCCTATTATTACATCTAGTTTACGTCCTGCTAAAAGAGTGTCAATTTCGTCAAAGGATTCAGGTTTGGATAAATCCAGACGTACACCCCTTGCAGTCTTATGATTATGATTAAATGTATTTAGGGCACTTTGCTCGAAGTCTATACCTATCAATATGTTGTAGCCGGCTTCTTCAAATCCCTTTGAGAGGCCACCACATCCACAGAACAAGTCAAGGACATTCAAGCTCGGTCGTGTCATGATAAAATGCAAAAAACTTCCGAGTAGAGCTGACGGGCGACCAAACCCTTTTGCGGCCACAAGGAAGTTCATTAATATGATGTATATAAGTTGTTACTTACATAGATTGGTCTTTGTCAGCGCAAGCGCAGTTTAGATTGCAAAGTTACGAATTTTCTTCGAGACTTCAGCTATCAGCGACAAAGTTAATGAACAACATGGGCAAAAATCAGACACACCAAGGTTAAGAATGGTTGTTATTGCCGTAAGACTGCTCTGATTCAGGCTCAGCAGCTATTGATGGTTTGTCTATGTCAGTCTCCATAAGGTATGATTGAGTCGGATTGACAATGCGGTCATAAAGGTGTTTGAGATATTCCTCTCGCTGTGCTACGGTCTTGATTTCACACTCCCATACCCGGATAATGCGCCATCCAAGGGCTTTCAGTTCAGCTTCGTTACGGACATCACGGGCAACATTACGCTCTATCTTCTCTTTCCAGAACTCGACATTGGACTTTGGCAAGCGGAAATACCTGCAATCCTCATGCCCGTGCCAGAAGCATCCGTTGACGAAAATGACGGTCTTGTACTTCGGCAGGACAATATCAGGATTTCCCAGCAGCTTCCTGACCTGAACACGGAAACGCAGACCGCGAGAGAAAAGATACTTCCGCACAATCAGTTCCGGGTTGGTATCCTTTCCCTTTATAGCCGCCATACAGCGGCTACGCTGCTCCGTTGTCATAACATCTGCCATAATGTAATAACAAAGTTACAATCTGATTGTATGCAATCCAAGAATTATATACGAAATTTTACGAAGACACCCCGACAAGAGGAGTATCTTGTTGGGGTGTCGGTCAGGGGATTATGGGAACATTAGCAGGAGTGGGTCAGAGGCGGCAACAGGCTATGCGACAGCCGGGGACTTGGTCGGTGGCGAGTGGACCGTGGTTCTCGTCGGCGAAATGGATGAATCCGTTGATTTTCGCGGTCTGCTGAAGCCAGTGGACAAAGGCGGCCATTTCTGAGCGAGCCGTTTCCTTGATGCCTCGAACGCTGATGTTGATGACGATGAGGGTCATGTCGGGGATTCCGATGTGGCCTTCAGACCGTTCCCACAGACGAAACTGGATGTTTCGGCGGTTGTCGAAATAGTGGATACACGCACCGACCGCGTTCCAGTCGAGTGACACATCGTCGGGGTTGCCGCCGAACACATAGGCGACATAGGCACGCACATCGAGGTAAATGTCCATGATGGCGTTACGGGTTGAAAATTGGAGTGATTGCATTGTGGTTTGAGATTGAAGTTTGTGAGTTACCAAAAGAGATTGCCGGATTCGGGAGTCCAAGAGTCGGAGGGCCGGAAATAGACGTGGGTACGCTCGGCGTGTTTGCGGCGTTCAAGCTGGATTGTCATAGTCTTGATGCTGTCCTGTTCCTGCCTGTCGCCGGCCATTATCGCCTCTTCGCGGAGCATCATGTTGCGGATGCCTTCCGCGTCATAGCTGATGCGCTCGTAACGATAGAGCCATTCGACTTTGTGAAGGTGGGTGTTCTCCTGATTGAGATTGTAGCACCAGATTCCAAGCCCGACGGCAATGCCGAGAATGGCTATGACTACGGCATACGCCCACTTGGGGATTGCCGCCCATACAGCACCGTTGACGATGCTATACATCCGTTCCCGGAGTCTTTCCGCCGCTTCCTTCAAGCCCTCGGTCTGACGGCTGAACTCGCGGTTGATTCCTTCATAGAGCACGTTCTTGACATTTTGGTCAAGTCCATCCTTGAACATTGTTACAAAAGCATCAGCCAGATCTTTCGAGAAATCCGAGAAGTCGAGCTTCTGGGCAATGTCCTTTTTCTGCTGCTTTAATGCCGCCTCCACCGTTGTCTTTACTGATTCGTTGGTGGCCACATTACTCGGCAGCTCAACCTGAATCTTCTGAGGTGCGGAGGAAACAGGTGTTGCCGTTTGCATCGGAGATGGGGCTGATACCAGCCGGGTATCAATCCCCACAAGCATATCCTTATTCTCTTTCGCGATTTTGAGAAGGCCGTCAATCTTCTCATCTTGTTTCTTGACGATGGAATACATATCTGCCATTACTGTGATATTCCTTTCTTCTTTTTGGGTTTTCTTTTCATTCTACGTTCAAAGTCTGCTTCATCGGAATTATAGCCGGGACCGACTTGGAACAGCCTGCCAATAGCCTGACATCCGGTCTCGATTACATTCTCGACTACATTCGCAATCTGGGACTCTTTGACCTTTGCGGTGACTGAAATCGGAGTCGGCTGCTGTGGTTGCGCATCTCTGATTCCTGCGTTCTTGGCAAAGAATTTGTCAAGACGACCGTAAGAAAATGCACGGTCAATCTTCGAGCCGTTGAAGGTGAATTCTCCGTCTGAGAATCGTATGCCCTGCGGCTTGCCGGTGTCGCGGTCGTTGTAAAACTGCACGGTTATTCCTGCCGGAGCAAGGCGACGCTTGAACTCGTTCCACGATTTGCAGCGGTACATCGCTGCCTGAATCCTGGGCTTCATCTCGGCGATTGCATCTTCAATAGTTCGGTAAAATTTGCATATTCAATTGAATATCAATAAGATGCAATAACAATCCAATATCAATGCAAACTATTGTGTATCAGTGCGATACAGCTATGCCTGCTCAAAAATTACCGAACTGTTGATCTTCATACAGCTTCTTTTTCGGCGAAAAAGTAAGCCCATATTTTAGTTTTATGGCCTTGGTCGCCTTATGGCTCTTGTCGAAATTGTTGCTTTCGTCAATGGCCTTGCCGTGAAGATTCACGCGGTTATAGACGATATGGAAGTGAGGAGATGAAGTTTCGAGGTGACGCACAATTAAATATTGTGTGTCCTTGATGCCCATTCGTTCCATATATTCTTTTGCCAGAAGTACCATGAAATCATCGGTCAGACGTGGCAAATCAGACTTGTCGAAACTCACCGAAATGTGTCCGATGGGCTTGCTTATGTTCTTGTTCAGACTCGCCCCGATGTCGAAACTGTTCACAATTCTGCGGTAGTCGTTGCCGAGAATCCCATCGGAATCTATCACGCGCCATGTGTCGGCGGTGTACTTTTCCTTGTCATGGAACTCTCGCATAACGTAGCCTGCGATGTCGGCAGCGGAGCCCTTTGCGAGTATTTTTGCTATCATAATAATGTGGAATTTTGAGTTTTCAACTTACCAAGAATTGCTAAAATCCCGTCGAGACAAGCCTCGGCTTTACGCTTTGTCGAGGGCCAGGCGTTAGCCTGACAAGCCTTGACCTGGTCGTTGAGATTCTTCCCTTGGTACATTAGTTCTTGTATCGCCTCACGCTCGAAGTCGGTGAGACGCTCAACAATCGAGAGTCTGAAAGCACTGATGCGCAACAACTCGGCAATGCTGATGCCGGCTGCTGATGCTTTTGCTTTCACGTCGCGTTTCTCGTCCTCCGTGAAATTCACTGAGACTTTACGGCCGCGCTTATCACTCGATTCTTTCTTTGGACGCCCACGGAGTTTTACGCCGGGTGCGTCAGAATTGTACTTCCTCATGTTGCTTGTTGGGGATGGTGACCGCAGGGAACAGAGAGCGTCCCGGCGGGGATGCGAGGAGTTTCGGGACGGGAATTTTTTACCTCCCGAAACATACCCTTACATCCCCAACTAATCCACTGTCGTTTCTTAGTTGTGCGCTGACGATAACCGCTCCCTGCGGTCGGGTTAATACTTACGTTATATGGTACTGAAAGAGGTACCAAAGTACCAAAGTACCTTAGGTCGAAAGACCGAACTACCTGACGGTCGAAGGGTCAAACGGACATTCGACTTATGTGATGTCGGGACTAAAATCTTCATAGCTTACGCCAGATTTCGATGTCGTCGGCATAGAGATTCAGATGCTCCGAGAGGATAGCATTGATGTAGCTGCCTACGGTGGTGTCGCGGTCGCCGAGGATACGGGCGATGCGTTCGAGCTTCGCCCACACGCTGTCCTCGATATTGACCGGGTGACGTTTCATCAGCTTTGACGGAGCGAGATAGGCCGCCTTGAAATCGGCGTAATCCGATTTGCGCTGCTGCTTGCCGACGCGCAGATGCTTCGGCGGCTCGGCTGTGTCGGCAGGAGGGGTGCTGTTGACAGCGTTGTCGCTGCTTACTGCATTGGTGGAGTTGATTGAGTTATCTGATTTCATAGAGTTATCAGGATTAAGGGTTGATACTATTGTTTGGGGTACATCAGTCAACTGAGTTGACTTGGATGCGGTTGTTGACGGAGTTTTCTTCGCTGTCATTGTTTTTCGGTTTTTGAGGGTTTGTGAATTGCATAAGTATCCGGGTTGTACCGTTCAACTGACACAAGAGTGAGTTGTAGTTCATCGATGAGCGTCTGTAAAATCGGATTACGGCGTATCATTGATTGCAGTATTGCTTGGTCGGGCTCGATTTGCAGCAGATAATCCGCTATGTCAAGTCCTGCTGTTCGCTCGTCATCGGTGGCAACCTCTTCAAGGAAGTTGAAGATGCTTGCCTCAATACCGAGACTACGGAGCAATCTCAGTTTCTGCCGCCACTGGTCGGTCGCGCCAATGTCGGGATACAGGATAACCTGATGACCTTTGAGAACACGGAGTGCGTCGGCATTGAAGCAACCGTTTTTACCACCTGTCGTCAGCCACACATATTCCGGCAGGTAATACGTCGCCACAAGAGCGGTCTTCTCGCTCTCGACAATGGCAACCGGTTTGTCTCGGTTCATCGGCAAGAGGTGTTCGCCGAAAAAGCACTGACGCAGATTGAAGTCGGGCATCTTTAACAGCGAGTGAACCCATGTCACATGATTGAATGGCTCCTTGACACGCTTGCCGTTGTCAGCATTGTAGAGCATGACTTTTCCTGTGCGGGTATCGCCGTTTACATCGGTTTGCCAGAACACGCATGACCCCGGCCAGTGCTTCGATGTGCCTACTCGGTAGTCCTTCATCAGACGGAGTGCGTCCTCGGCTCCGAACTTGGAGCGGAGGAACAGATAGAGATTGTTCTTCTCATATCCGTGCAGAGTCTGTGAAACAGTCTCTGTGGCAACAAAGGATGTCAGCTTTCGCTGCTCGGTCGGTTTGGCTCGCCATGCTGACGAAGTAGCGAAATCACAGTGCAAGGGCTTCGCCTGTGGATTACGCTCGAAATATTCCTTCGGCGAAAGATGATAGCCGCAACTCTGTTCGTGGTCACACCTGCCGACATCATCAGGAAACGAAATTTGTTTCTCGGTGTCGATATACCGGCTAAAACAACGTTTCTTGTGACAGGCAGGGCAACAGTGACGGCTTCCAACCCCTTTATAGGGCTGGAGAATGAATCTATGATTACTCATTGTCGAATTATGGGATTAAGATGGTGCTGTTCTTGCAGTTTCCGCAGTTTGCTGATTGAAACTGCATAAACTGCGGATAATGCACGGTGTCAAAGTTTGATGTATTTGCCATGCGAGGACTTCTGGAACAGTTTACCGAGATTGTTTTTCAGAAATTCCATAAAGGTTCGTTCTGCCATTCCGTTCTCCATAGCCACGGCGATACCTCCCCCTGTCTCAAATTCTTGGGGCAATGCGGTGACAATGGCCAACTGTTGGGCTGTGAGCGACAACTCTTTTAGAATTGTCTGTACCTTTACGGCTGATTCCTTGAAATACTCGGCAAGAGAAATGGCACGTTCTACCGATATGAGGTCAATCATATCTTTGCCGGCATCATTGCACGCCCAGCGTGCCATCTGAATTATCAGACAGAATCGTATGGCGTAGATCTGTAGTTTGCAGTATATACCGACAAGGGTCTCGTTAGGCTCGCAGTCGCAGATGTCCGACAGCTTATGTTGCCACTCGAACAACCGGGTCATGGCTTCATCCGTGAACGGTATGGAGACAGGCAGAATATCGTTATTCTGGTCAACTGCGCATTCCAGCTCCATAAGTCGGGAGAGTATGCGCTGCCATTCGGCGGCCACATCGAATGTCGGTTGCTTCATCGACCACCGGGTAGATTTTTCGTGGCGGAGCAGGACAAACAGAATGCGGTCAATAAAACCGTTGGCGGAGCGTTCCCCTTTGGCATGTTCGGAAAGAATGCGTTTCTGCATTGTGCCGATTACCGATATAAACGGACGCTTGATGAAGATAGAGCTGCGAGAACTTTTGCGGTCGGACATGGTGGGCTTTGCACTGAACACCGACAACCAGAATTGTTCCTCAGAGCCGTTGTTGTAACGGTTGAAGTTCTTGACCCATGCCGACAATTCGTCGGACAGGAGACACAGACCACGGCGATTCTGCGAATGAACGAAGCTCAGACCTTCTGGAGTAATATCAGACACAAGAAAACGGCGGCGGACAGGTTCACGGGGGCAGACCTCAATACCTTTTTCTGCACGTTCCTTCCGGCTCATTTCAAGTTGCTCCAGATATTCCAGATACTGTTTCTCGTAAATCCGGTTCTGTTCGTAGTCGTGTTCCACAAACGGACGCATTGCAAAACTCAACGGATGGCTCTTGTTGGCGCCAGGTCTTCCGATGAGAGCCATATATAGAATGGCGCTCTCGTCCCAGCCTTCTTTCATCCGCGCGAGATGCGTGTTGCCTATCGCTACCGACACCGCCGCCAGCATTGCCGCCGCCACATAATCGACAGGAAATCCATGGCAGTCGTTCACCTCCCTGATGATACGTTGTATTTTGGAGGGATAGAGGCTAATGGGAAAACCGCCGCCTGTGATTGCGGTGCAATGGTCAATGGCCTTGTCGAGCACGAGCTGAGGAGTAATCTTATCGCTCATAGGCTAACGGCTCAAACAGTTTCGTCCGCCTGGGCGCAGACCTTTGTTCATCTCGGCAACCATTTCATCATACTTCTCCTGCTGAGATTTGGGCTTGCCGGATGCCATGTATTCGAGAAGCTCGCTCTTAATGAACCTCCACGACTTGCCACCGGGATTCTTGTATGCCGGTATGATTCCGGCGCGAGCCTTTTCATAGAGAGTGTTCTTGCACTCTCCGAGTAGTTGACAGGCCTCCTTTGTGGTGATGAAAGGAGAACTGTCTTTTGATGGTGGAGCAAGCGCGTTGCGCAGCTCTCGTAGCTCATCTTGCAAGGCTGAGACTCGCTCGATGAGATAGACAACCGCTTCGGGCAGTCTGTCGAAAGTCACGGGTGTTGTGAACATGATGCAACCGAAACCTTAGGAAACCGTCATGCCAACGCGGCACGTCCGGGCTAAGATTTCGGTTGCAAATGTATAAGGAGGAAAAACAGAGAACAATGAGGTCTAATCCCTCTCAAAACGTTCTCCAAAACGTCTCCAAAGCCTCTCCTACTGGAGATATATGATTCTCCAATAGGAGATTGAAGTTTTATCCGGCAATAAGGTCGCCACAGTCTAGACTTCTTGAATCCTTACCACGTTCCATAGAGCGTTGAACGAACTCTGCCCACTCTTCGTCATTCATAGGCTCATCGTTGTCATTATCCATATCTCTATCCTCATCGTAGTCGTTAAGATCATCGTAATCGTCGCGTTCTTCATCTGCTGGTTCTTGGGCTTCCTCTGATTCGGCAATTTTCGATTTTTCTTCGGTAGAGATTGGTGGATCGGGTTTATAAGATATGGGAGCAGCCGTTTTAGGGATTGTTTCCTTAACGACCTTTTCAGTGGCAGGCTCAATATTTGATGCTTCTGTATTTGCGGAAGTGGTTGTATCCTCCTCGATATTATAATCCGCTATTGTTAGACCTTTGTCAAAACGTTCCTCAATTTTGATTACGCCTTGAAGAGGATTTTGCTTGAGCTTCTTTGGTAGTTGATTATCTGAAAGACCATCAAGGTGGTAATGGAACGTGGTCTTTAGAAAATGGTTAATAAAATTATTAGGTTTGCTAAATAGTCTTCCCATGTTCCAGCCAAAATGCAATAATGCCCACTTCTCTATCGGTGATGCGACCTCGATTCTTGCAGCCGGTATATTAGCCTCGATTTCCTCCGGAGTACGTGAATCCCAGTTTGGAGACGATGCTCTTTGAAACAATCCCAAACGGAAAAACAGCTTTTCCAAATCACAAGGTTTGACATATGGACCTAGTTTCTCGGCGGTGTATTCGCAGGCAAACCGATATTTGGCGTCTTCCTGCGACTGTACCAGAGATGCGGCTGATTCCTTCATGTCATTTATGTTGAAGGATACGACTCCGGTCTCATCATGTTTCTTTAATGATGCTTCCGGCGGGATTGCCGTTTCTTGCCGCAATTTAGTTACAACATTAAGCATCATATCCTCAAAATCGCCACGAGATAAGGGCCTTTCTTTGGACTGTGGAGTGGATGAATTGATGTCAATAACCGGTTGCGATACAGGAATCTGCTGTACAATCTTCGCTTCCTTTTCTTCTGTTTCGCCGATTAGCGGCATATCTTTGCCTGAAAGAAATTCGACGAGCAAAGCATATAGTGCAAGTCCGGCAACAATGACAATTAAAAAGAAAACGTTAGCATTGAACTCTGATTCTCCTTTTGATAAAATAGAGTGGCGGATGGTCAGTGCTGAAAAAATATCAACAGCAATCACCAACACAAGCAACCATGGATGATGGCCTTTGAATAGGTCTTTCATTCGCGTAATTGTTTAATCGTATAGCCTTAAAAAATGATGAGTTATGCAAACAAGGTTAAAACACGGTAACACTTTCGATTGTTCATCAGCTTTCACAATATGAATTTCAATCGGGAGAGCAACTTTCTTCTGATGGATTTGTTTGTGTTATATATTTGTTTTATCTTTGCAAACAAAATGATAGCACTATGGAAGCAGCAATTCAGAAAAAGGCAACAATGTTCCGTCTGAGCGTCGACCTAATAGAACGTCTCAAAGAGATGGCAAAGAAAGAGCATCGCAGTCTTAATAATTTTGTTGAGTGTGTGCTGCTTGATGTAGCGTATAATGAACCCAACGAAGTTACTAAAGCAGCCATTGAAGAGGCTCGTAGCGGAAAACTCCGTGACGTGCCGCCGGTTGATACATCCTCAGTAGAAGCCATGTTTAAGTCTATGGGATTATGAAGAAACTACACCCTTCGACTCAATATAAAAAGGACTTAAAGAGGATTCGAAATAACCCAAAGAAAGCAGAAGCATTACTTGAAGTTTTACGACTGCTGGAAAATGAATTGCCAATTCCAACGATTTACAAACCGCATATGCTGACAAGTGATTATGCGGGCTGCATGGAATGCCACATTCAAGGAGATTTTCTGCTAATTTGGATTGATCAGACTACCAATGATATTGATTTGGTGCGACTTGGCTCTCATTCAGAATTATTTGGCAAAGGAGATAAAAGATAGAAAATAATAGACCGAGACAATGCTGATAAGGCAATCATCTCGGTCTATCTTATTATTATTATTATTATTATTTCATAGTGATGGCGTTGGATGCCTCGCGCTTTTTCTCGCTGACTACGTCGGCGTAGATCATAGTGGTTTTTACGCTACGATGTGTAAGTATCTTTGATACTACATATACGTCGATACCCAGCGAGATAAGGAGCGTAGCAAACGAATGGCGAAGACAGTGGAACGAGAGCTTTTTCTCAATGCCTGCTGCCTTGACCCATTTCTTGAATGGCTGTTGTGCCATTGAGCGGCGGAAGCCTTTGAAGATAAGTCCTTCACCACGCTCTCCGCAATATTTCAGAGCCTCTTCACTTACCGGTAAAGTGGCCTCTGTTTCGGTTTTCTCGGTGCATAGACGTATGCAGTGACCACCGTCAGGACTTCGCTCAATATTATCCCATCGGAGCTGCAACAAATCACTTAGCCTAAGTCCGGTAAACAGACCGAATATAGATGCTTGTTTGAGGATAGGCACCTCACATTCGGTAGCATCGAGAATTTTCATCTCGTCGAGCGTCAGGTACTCCTTTTTCACCTCCTGCCATTTGATTCCTTCAAGGAAGTCATTAACGTTTTCGTTGATAAACTTCTCTTTATATGCCATTTTCAGCAGACAGCGGAATGTTGACCAATAGCCTGAAGCAGAGTTGTTGGATAACGGTATCTTTTTGTCAGGATGGCGCAGATTATGTGCGTAGAGCAGATACTCCCTGAAGTCTTCGCATAGTTCCGTTGTAATATCACCGAATGTGCATCGACCTCCGCAGAATTTTTTGAAATGGAGATAGACGCTCATCCATTTGTCATATTTGCTTTTCGCCTTCTTCTCGAAGTAGGCAAGAAAGTCCATCTTCTGTTTAGTCTTGTCAAGGAATCCGAACTGTTCGTTTACGAGGCTCTGATAACGGATGCAACGGATGGCCTCGGCTTTCTCCTCCATTTCCTGATTGAAACGGCGTTGTATCTCGTTGGCTGGTTCGGCAAAGATGACTATGCCGAGAGTTTCGCGGCGGGTCATCTTGTTTGTGTGGGGATTGCGTATCGCGGGATAATAATCGAGATAGAGCGATACCTTACCTCCGGCATACGGGCGACGACGGAGGAACACTTTGGTGCAGGTGTTTGTCATTGCTTTATGGGGTTTGAGGGTTTGAAAATCAGATACAAAAGTAGCGGGAGAAGCATGAGAGAACAATGAGTTCTCCAGCAGTCCCAAGGCTTCTCCAAAGTCTCTCTGGAGATTAAATCTCCGGAGAACCGAGGAGAGAATCAAGTTCCGAGCAGAGTATGAGAGTGTATTTTCCTTTCTTCACACGAGTGATGTTGTGGTATTTCAGATAGTGGAGGAGTTGGTCGCGTGTCAGCCCATACTTCTCCATTGCCTCTGGATAGGTGTAATATTCCGGCTCCTTTGGCGCGGTCGTACCCTTCGCCAAATCGAAGTGATACTTTGAATACATCACATAGTTGCCATGCTTTTTTTTCGGGATTCCCTCCTTTGATACGAGAGTATAGATTGCCGATAGCGTCATTCCATAGGCGGCTTGAATATCAGCCGCGGTGTACCACTCGTTGATTTCCTCCTTCGGCTGCTGATTGGCAAAGTAGCGGTCAACATGGCTTCGGCTCCAAAGAGTCTTTCCTCGGCTCTGAGTCTTCGGCCAGCCCTCACGTTCCGCAATCTTATACATCCCGGAGTTTGACACTCCGAATTTTTCCTGCACCTCCTTCGATGTGTAGAACTCAGTGATGGGCTCCCGTACCGGCTTCTCTCGTTTGAGATACTTATGACCTTTCTCGAACAGTTGGTCAATGTCCTGCCGTCGTACCAACGTTTTTCCTTTGAACTGCACGGTTGCGATAGCGTTGTCGGCAAAGTATCGGTATGCAGTAGCCCGGCTGACTCCAAGCAATCGGCATACCTGAGTGGGGGAAAGGAACTCAAGTTTCTCAATTTCTATCTTACCTTCAATCTGGGTTGAGTATTCCGCCTTGAACTCGCTGAGTTTCGCTTGCCGTTTTCTCTCCTTATAGGCGAGCCCGGAACATCTGTGGCTACAGTATTCCGTGTAGTCTTTCGTGCGACAAATTCTTTGCCACACCACTTACATTTTTTGATGATTTCAATATTACTGCTCATATTCGCTTTTATTGGTGGTTATTTCGCCAGTTATTTCGCTGAAAGTGTCTCATCGCGTCTCACTGCGTCTCATGGTGTCTCAAAAGTCCACGACCTTGCGACACGATGTGACGGGATTGACCGACTTGCTACAAATCGGGTACAAAAACACAGGTAAAAAGGGGTGAAAAGCGGTTATATTGCAGTATGAAGACGAAAAAAGCCGCTCGATAACGAGCGACTTTTCAATATTTTACACCAAATGGCACCAGTTGTCACCAATAGGCTACTTGCCGATGCACTAACCATAACTCCTTAGTAATGAGTCTCAGTTTGCTATAAAATACAAAGGCCGGTTGCATTTACGAAATCGAGGCTTCGCAGCCGCTTTTTTCTGCAAGTTCCGGACTGTTTCGGGCTTGTGCTTTGCAAGTGCAAATATACTAAAAATCGGCGAATTAGAACCTTAAAATACGAGAATTCTATTTCGAGTAACTCACTTTTTAACGTCCTATGGCTCAGAGTTACTCAAAATCGCCGATTTTGTCTCCTCACATCCTCTCTTGGAAAGTGGAGAAGATACTCCAAAGGAAGTAAATTTGGAATACTGTTGGCTGTAGTTCGCCTTCAGAAAGTAGTTAGAATTTCAATAGAAAATATCCTCAAACGATACTTTTCATTGAAATTTTTGCTATTCGTTGATCTCATTCTGGCCGTTGCCCAGTGATACTTTCCATAAGGAGATAAACTCGGGAGCCGATGGACTGAGGCCAGCGGTCTTGCGGGTTGTTGTCCAATCTTCTTGCTCTATCCATAGCTACATGAGTATAAGGAATGAGGCCCAACGCATCATAGTTTGACTCGGCGTAAGAGCCAAGCAAATCTTTCATGCGTTTCTTTAGCCAAGTTACACCGGACTTATTTTTCTTGTTCTGGAGCAGGGCATTCTTTGTCTCATCGTCATATTGCTCCACATCTTCCAAATGGAGCAGCAACCATAATTCAAAACAAGGATTACTCATGCAGAAATGCAGGTGGGAGTTCTGGGCGCAAAGCTGGGCTACCTGCGACAGCATCCGTTCCTGCCAACGGTCACGGTCTATGACAAGCCATAGTTCATCGTCATCTTCAATGTTGTATTGACGCATGAAGTCTGCAACTTGACGATGTACGCTCTCTGGAGACGACTCATCAGAATTGCGGTCAAGGACTTCCACATGCACATTAGGCGCGCGAAGCTCATTCTTGACAGCATTGAAATATATGGATTCGGTGTATCGACCTTCTCCGGCAATGACCACGAGACGGGCAGAGCGTACACCTTCAAGGCGGACGAAATCTTTACGCTTTCTCATCTCCGTTCCAGTTAAGAGTTTCGATAGGAGCAAAGAACGGGATTGCGCTGTAACGTCCCTGAAGATAACCCTTTTGAACATTCTCACGGGGCTTGTATTCAGCGAGTGAAACGAGCTTGGAGGCTCCGTCTTTATCTTTCTCCACAAACCATACCTCATCAGCCCGGATAAGATCCAGATTGAGAAGGTTGCATTCGTGGGTTGATATAATCAGTTGTGTGTCCCGCTCAATTGATAATTGCTGAAGATAACATTCAATCAATTTCTGCGACAGCAGAGGGTGCATACTGCGGTCAAGTTCATCAATCATGTAGTCTGACTCGCTTTGCGAGAGGTCTATAAGCATCGGTATGAAGTCGAGCAAACGGATTGAACCGTCAGATTCCTCATCCATTTCAAAGACCACTTCATCATTCGAATCGTTTCGATGAACCGCCTTCTGCTTGAATATTGTGTATGTTCCATCCTCCTTGAAGTCGAAGAAGAAACATTCATTGCTTTCGGGAGCGGCTACCAATGCCGTGCGCCCCGGAGTCGCGGTACTGATTATCTTTTCAAGCAATCTTTCAGGGAGGTTGGTCTCTTCCTTTGATTGAACCGGAAAGCGACGAACATCGACTATGCCGGTATTGAAGTATTGCAACAGACGGCGTGTCGATTCGTGAAACTTCTCATCCTGCTCTGCATTAAATGACAGACCACGGAAGCGTGTGCCGGGGAAAATTATCCTCAATCCGGTAGCAAACCATTGGTATGCTACTTTAATAGAACACAGCCCCTTGCCATTGCGCTCGATATATTCAGCCAAGAAACTTCTCTTGGCCGGAGTGCCTTCTCCCAGAAATTTCACAAACTGACCGACAGAATTATCACCATGTATGTCTCCAAATTCAAACTGGTTGCCATCGGAGTCAGTCTTACGGGTAAAAATCTTTTTATCTGACCGGGCATTTATCTCATACAGCCATTCCTCCTTAATCCCATTGGCAGAGAACTCAACGCCATAGGCAAAATATCTGCCATCAGTCTTGAATTCAATTTCAATTTTGGAAACAGGTTTTATCGGCTTTACCAGTTTGAACGGCTCAAAATCTCCGATGGGAAACCGACCGAGGGCTATCTGCTGAAGCAAAGCGATAGCCTTGATAACATTGCTTTTGCCTGAGGCATTCGCTCCATATATAATGCCAAATTTCAACGCCGAAATGTCATCACGCTTTTGAGCGCGACTTACATGGGCAGGATGCACAGAACCTTTGCCAGCTACAAAACTTACAGAAGTCTCATCCTTGAACGAGTATATGTTTTCAAATGTTGCTCTCAGTATCATTGTCGTATAATTTCAATTATAACGCAAAGATACGACAAATATTTTACATTACCAAGAAATTTTCTAAATGCAAAGAGATGAAAATTGCCGTTATGTGACATTGCTTAGTGCATTCTTATATCATCGGTGAGAGGCGGAGCGGTCTTCCGTGTTAGCGGCGCGATGCCGTCAAACAGCATAGGGCGATGCCTTATGCTCTTTGACCGCATCTCGCCTATGGGTTGTGGCTGAACACCGATAACCGGCAACGCCTCATGGTGAGCATCGGGGACGCTGCATTTCACCTCCGAGACTTATTGCCGTTTATCCGTGTTCCGGGACACCACAACCTGTAAGGAGTTTTACGACCGTTCCGTCACTCACCGATGAAACAGCATTCCACGGGTCGAGACACTGCCGACTCCGTTTCTCTACATCGTCAGAGACTCGCCTTCCGGGAATGACACCGACTATTATTCAGTGATTATAAATTCCCCAAATCAGAAGTAAACAGTACCAATATGTCGTGGTTCGTTTTCACTGGGGCGTAAACTTAGCTCCAGTTTTTATGCAGTCAGTACGACTTAGGAAGCTCTGCTTGCTCGTAGTTGAGAACGTGCGGAGAAGGGATATTCTATATCCTTTCAGCGAAAAAATCTCCAGACCTCCCGTTGGTCAGCTCGTATTTTTTCACCGAAGGGCGAACATCCCTCTACTTCCTCCGCACGGGACGGTTTCAACGAGCAAGCAAAACTTCGATAGTCGATAGACGCATAAAAAAAATGTCGCACGATGAAAACGAACAACAACATATCAGATAGACGAGGCAAAGCATCCATCTCCAGTCTCAACCGCATAAAAAAGGTTGTCAAGTGGGTCGCTATCCTTATCACCTCAATCATCGGATTGGTGTTGTGGGTTTTCCTCCGACCGATATTCCGAGGCGTTGGTTGGGTTATCTCAGCCGTTTCAGCACTCCTTATCATCTATTGGTTACTCACCCTATAAAAATTACGACTATGGCTACAATGTTGAAATCAAACGACACTGCAATCGCAGTAATGCAGCAGATGCTCCAAGAGCGTTGCATCGCAGAACCCTCATTCGCTATCAAAATGGCGAACCCCTCAAAGTCAATGGAGGGAGCTGTCAACTATCTGTGTTCCCAAATCCAAAAGAGCGGTCTGTGTGTGGTGGATGACACTACCGTGATGAACCTATTGGTACATTACTTTGACGAGAACGAGATTGAGGAGGGAGGAAAGGTCAACTGCAACATCGTTGTAGGTAAGCCGGAACTCTCCGAGGAAGACAAAGCCAATCTCAAGGAACAGGCTATGGAGCAGTACAAGGAAGAACAACTCCGAGAAATCCGCAGGCAGAACCAGCCAAAGGCAACCGCACCCAAGCACACCACCGCACCGAAAGCAGGTGAGGAAATCAATGTTCAACCCAATCTCTTCGGAGATGACTTCTAAAGCATACGACTATGAAACCGAGAAACAAGAAGCAAGAGCAGATATTGGCAATGAGTGGGCAGCTTCGCCCACTCACCACCGCCCAAAAGCAGTGGGCACTGACCCATACAATCGACAACTATGCCCTTAAATTCAAGAAAGGGAAAGCCGTATGTCTGATATGTGGTCACGAATGGGAAGCCGAGGAAGGAATGTGTCGTTGTCCACATTGTGGCGCAAAGGTTGAGGTCAAGGCTACCACTCAGCGAGTTGTAAGGGAGAGGTCATACTTCAACATCATCACCGCAGTCAAGGGTTTTCAAGTAATCCGAATGTTTCTGATGATTGTGGAGTTCCGCAAGGGTATGAAGGCAAATCCCGGCTTTGTTGAAATCGGCTCCTATTGGATTGACAAGCACGGACACACCACAGTTGTAGGGCTTCAGCGCACATTAGGTCACTACATTGACTCATTCGCTTTCGGCTCTCCATTGGAAATCAGACACGACAATGACGCATTTTGGCACATCGCCAACCAATGGGTATATCCCCGAATCAAGGTGACTGACACAATCAAGCGCAACGGATACACAACGTATGCCTATGGCGCTCACCCCGTGACTATGTTTCAGCAGTTGCTCACCAACCCCAAGGCTGAAACTCTGATGAAAGCCGGAGAGGGAGGGTTGTTCCGCTACCTCTGCCACCACCCTAAAGAGGTTGACAAATATTGGGACACAATCAAGGTGGCACGCAGGGCAGGTTACAAGATTGACGACCCGCAGATGTGGTTTGACTACATCAAGATGTTGGATAGAATGGGCAGAGACCTCCATTCCCCCACGTTGGTAGCGCCAAAAGACCTTAAAGCCGTACACGATGAATATGTGGCAAAGGCTGAACGTCAGCGTATCAAGGAGCAGAGAGAGAAAGACCGCAAGAGAGCGGAGGAAGATGAAGCCAAGTTTGAGGAACTCAAAGGCAGATACACCGGATTGGTGATGACAGACGGAGAAATCGTTGTCCATACCCTCAACTCCGTAGCCGAGTATTACGATGAGGGAAGCCGTCAGCACATCTGCGTAGGTTCATCATCCTACTACCTCAAAGAGAACACATTGGTATTCACCGCCAAAATCAAGGACAAGACAATCGCCACGATTGAAATCTCCCTCAAAGACTACTCAATCATTCAATGCAGGGCATTTGCCAACAAGGTCTGCCAATATCAAGACCGCATTGCCCAAATCATCAGCGACAATATCAAGATGATAGCCGAGAGAAAGAGAGCATAAGTTTAATCCGACCTCCACCGCACCGGTGGAGGTCACAATACCCCACCAGCTATGACACACATGACACAAAACGGAATATCGACCACGCAGAGAGGTCAAGAGCAATACGAAGCCTTCTACTATACTCATAGAGGTGAACGAGTGGAACAAATTATGTATGATTATCGTACCGAGTATGGCGAACTATTCTCCGTGGTAGCACCCACCCTTAAAGAGTGCCGACAGAAGCGAGACGAATGGCTCGCCAAGAAAAAATAGCCAATAGTCGTAATATACGCCAAAGCGGTGCAGCCCTGTGAAGAGTTGCACCGCTGATTTACTCTCAAAATTTCCAAAAATTTCGGCCGCCTTTAGAGGCGGCGAATACCATTAGTAATCCATCGGATAACTTAATCCAACATGAGGTTCTGAAATTGGCAATTGTTCCTCCAACATAATAGTGAGCTTTTCTTTAGTTACTACGGCTCCTACATCATCTGCAATTATAAGGTTTGCAATCAACATCTTTTCTTTTTCTTCGCCTGACAGTTCAGTCCATGATTTACTCTTATGAGTTTCCCAATAATCCCATGCAGAAATTTCAGTTTCTTTTTTGTATGCAATACCTGAAGCTACGCAGTACATCATTAAAACTATAATGCAGATGAATACTATCGCAATAATAATGAAACCTAATATGATATATACAATTGTTGCTAAAAAGCTCATGTATCGGTAGATTAAAAGATTTATTTTATACAATTTGTTCGCATTGCAAGGGTTATGGTTTCTCCGACTAAGGCTATATTGGCGAGAAGATAGCGTCGCTTACCATTCCATGATACTGTATGACCTGCGATTTCAGCGGTTTTTAGCAGATGTTTTCGTAGGTCAGTGTCGTTGAAATATGTGGCACAGCCTATGCCGAAGGCTGTGCCTGACGGACTAAGCCCGAAGATTATAGGCCCGGCATCCATATCCATTCCAAGAAAGCCACTGCCATCGGGATATTCCTTGAATCCGGTCAGCCATGAATCTTTCAGAAAAGCTTCTTTGAGATGTGAGTATTGCTCTTTAGCAAATTCCGAGTCTATCTGCGTGAGGTAATATGTGTTGAGAGTTGAATAGGATCCCTTGATTGGTGACAGTACAGAGGTGTTACCATCAAGAGGGAGAAAAGAGCGGAGCAACCCTGTTTCGCTGTCAATCCATTCCGATTTAGCCCGTTGAATCCAACGGTTGACGGTGTTTTGGTATTTCCCATTGTTTAGCTGGGCATAATCTGTGAGCGCTACAATGGCAACGAGCATATCGGGTATGTATATGTCCTCACCGGGATATGTAGGAAGATTCATACATTCAGACTCCAGTATCCGGCGATTCATCGCTTTACAAAGTGAGTCATGGAGCGCGTTGTAATTATCACCTCCGCCGATTTTGCGATAGTTGCCTATCATCCATGCCAAATGGCTCAGATATGATATATGGCTCTTATCTCCGGCAATCGAATCTAACGGATCTTCTCCCCAACGCATCTTGTCATATAGTCTCAGTTCCGGAGATTTAACTATCTGAATGAGGCTATCTATTGTATTTATTGATTCCTGTTTGGTTTCGGGATAAAGAATCGAAATGTTAGAAAAAGCCTTTGAAAACATAGAGCAGGAATACAATGCCCATTCGCCTTGAAATTGCAGTCCCAATCCTCCCGGCATTTCCTTCAACAACTGTCGAGGCTCAACGACAATTTTATCTACGAGCCAATTCTTTCGCTGAAGAATATCATTCTTCTCTTTCTCATGCTTTCCAATGCTCCAACACCCCCATGCAACCCACACGACCTTAATCAATACCAGTATGGTTAAGGTGATGAGAAATAGTTTGTGCTTTAGAATCCAATCTTTTATTTTATCCATAAAGGGTATCATCAATATTTTTCATTTATGAAGATATGAAGGGTTCTGGTTGTTCGCGTATGCCTCGATGTTGTTAATTGGATAGAACATTGAAAGAATCGCACCATAGTATCTGAATCCTTCCTTTGAAATTTGTATTCTATCTCCGGAACAAGTAATTAAATTTTTATCATAAAGGAATTTCAGCACATCGGTGTATATTGACACGAATTGACCATCCATTATTTGATTGGCCGTTGGCAGAGAGAACCCACCAGAATATCCGGATATGGCAATGAATTTTGCAAGGAGTTCTTGTTTGGGCAACGAATAGTAGATGTTTGGTTCATAAGAGTCATTGAATCCGATTTGCGTCAAGATGCTTCCGTCATTTTTCCCTATATTGTAGGACAAACCGTTCATTGACATACTTTGTGCTGAAATGCCAAATCCTTTATATTGCCATCTATCCAACATTCTATGCCTGAGATATGACGAAACGCCGTAGTCCCCGGTATCTTTGCTGAATGTATTCTGACCGAAGTCGCTTTTGTATCCAAGTCGGATGAGACCATCGTATAAAAGACAGTATTGCTCATAAGATGTTTCGCTGTTCACCGAAAAGGCAGAGCCAACTTGATTAGTTCGGAATTCATACACAGTAACTTGTTCGGGATTCAGGAATGATATTGTTTCAAGATCATTGCGTATTGTATCGGCGGTCTGTCCCGGCAACCCATACATAAGATCCAGATTTACTTTCTTGATTTTAGTGGCGTGAATCTTGTCGATAGTTTCCTTCATTGCTGTCGCATCAACATTTTGCCTGTGCAGCGGATTCACTACAGATTCTACCACAGACTGAATGCCTAACGAGATTCTTGAAATCCCGGCTTTTCCAATTACGGAAATTTTCTCATCAGATAGAGTCTGGAACGTGGCTTCAATGCTTGGCTCATAGTCTGCGGTTAGAAGTACGCGAGAAATTAAATTTTGATATTCATCCAACAGCATGGAGAAAGCCTTGTCGCATAACGACGTCGGCGTTCCACCCCCTATGTCAAAGCCATATAGTTTTATTTCAGGATATTGCCTGATAAATATTTCAATATCCGAGATAAGGGCTTTTATATATCTGAATTGCATTTCTTTTGATGGAACACATATCCGGGTGTATTCACAAAACGAACATATTTGCTCGCAAAAAGGAATATGCACATAGAACGCCATAGGCTTAATTGCCTCAAATGGTAGTTCTCCGGACACGCTGTATTCGACCCAATCCTTTGGAGAGATTGGATACGAAGTATTGAACAAAGGATTGTTTTTCCTTGATTCAAACAGACTCTCAATGTCAATATATGATGTTGTCATCGTGGAATCCCTGTCTTAAAAATTGGCCATCATACATCAATGATGATTCACAATAATTGGGATTGGCGTAGTTGCGCATATATACCTCCAAAATTCGTCCATCGTGATTATACAGATAGTTGCTACATTTACAGTCGACTCCTCGGTTTCGGCTCTCTGTAAAGTATAGATGAGGTATTGAGGTGAAGTCTATTTCATCAAAATCGACATATCTTTCCTTACAATACTTGTTTACTTTCATAAGAGAAACAAATCCGATTCGCGGCAATCCAAGCGAAATGGCGAACTTCATCATCTTTTCAACCTCCGAAGTACTATCTATGTAGTCTCGAATTAAATTACAGCTGGCATTAACCCTCTCCAAATCTATATTATCAAACGCCAATGCACTTTTGGAAATAGGAACACCGTATATCTCGGACAACTTATCTTGGTTGTAATGATGCACAGATATCGAAATGGAGTTCCAACGAGGATATCGCATCATTACTTGCGAAGCCGGTAGCAGTCCGTTTGTGTTCAGATGTAAATGTATATTGTGGTATTGCTCTAAGGTGGCAACCTCAAGGATTTGGTTTACTATTTCCGGATATACGGAAGGCTCACCACCTGTTAAATTGATACGATTGATAATCACCTCTTTGTTCCTTAGTTCATCAACTACCTCCCATAACTTAGTATGATTAAATTCTACTATATTATTATGTCGATCGCCATTTGAGCAGAAAGCGCAGCGGGCATTGCAACAATCAGTAACCTTTACGAATAGATTGACTGCTTTAGGAATAGGTTGAGGCCGGCAATGTCCATGAGCACAACTCATCGACTTCAATTGAATATGCTTACCGAATATTATTGTGCACATATTATTCTGATATTACCGATTTAAGATAAGAGATTGGTTCCAATAATATTTTTTGTGAAATCTCTCCATTACTTAGAAACTGTTTAAAATTAGAATTGAAAAAATGTTATAGGGCATAACAAACCCTCAGCCAAAGTGTTGAAGGAGAAAAACATTGTTCACATGCATAGAATCAATCTCTATCAGACACTTTTGACCGAGGGTCAATGGTCTTATATAAACAAAGTATTCTTCGAAAATGATTGTCGCAAACGTAAAAATTCACTACGGAGCCTATTCGAAGCGGTATTATACCTACTGGTCACAGGATGTCAGTGGAGGATGCTTCCGCACGATTATCCCAAGTGGCAACTGGTGTACTATTACTTCCGAAAGTGGTCCAAAGAAGGTAGAATCGAACATTTGCTCAACAAACTTGTACGAAAGGTGAGGAAGAAACGAAATCAATCAGAAAGTCCCTCTGTAGGAGCATTGGACGCACAAAGCGTTAAATGGGGCAACCGTAAGAGTGACAATGGATTTGACGCAAACAAGAAAGTCAAGGGCATCAAACGTAACATAGTGGTTGACCGCAATGGCTTTATTCTTGCCCGGACAGTATGCAGTGCATCGGTTCATGATTCCCATCAGGCTCACCCATTGTGTAATGCAGCAGACAGAGAGTGGGAACGGCTTGAAAAGGTTCTTGTTGACCGGGGTTACCGAGGGGAGATTGCTAAAGATATTGAAAAAGATTTTGCAATCAGCCTTGAGGTTTCCAATACTCCAAACGGGACTAAGGGATTCATACCGAAACCTCTCAGATGGGTGGTCGAGAGAACTTTCTCATGGCTTGACTGGTTCCGTCGCCTTTCACGCAATTATGAAGAATCAACCGAGGTCGCTGAAGAAATGATTGATTTGGCTGCCATAAAAATTTTATTGAATCAAATTTAAACAGTTTCTTATAAGTTCAAATATATTATCCACTTCTGGGAATTGGAACTCTCTGTACGTGCATGATAATTCTATCAGTTGAGCTGACGCTGATGCACATTTATTCTCCATGCTCGTGCTCCAGTATGATTCAATAAGAGCAATATGTATATTCAGCCCCAGATTTTTTAGTTTCTTACATAGAAATTGCGCGCTATCAGAAGTGCCACCACATCCATACGACATACACAATCCAACGTTATTGTCTATCGCATTGTCCTTTATAAATTTTAGTATAATTGGCTCAAATACATCAATCATTTGGTCATGCAATCCATGATGTATCCCAGCCCCACGATTGGTGCAATCTGAAACGTTAATCCAAAACTCATTGTCCGAGGACTCGATTATTAGTGATTTATATGCGTCATTTTCGTTTTCACGGATGATTTGTGCCATCAATTTATGGCCTTCTTCATCTGATGTAGAGCAATAATCATAGATGCCAAAACTGTGAAGTCCCAACTCACACCTGTCATATATAATTGTTAGTATTTTATTTCCGGCGACAATTCTCAAATCATGTATGTCGAAATGATCAAGCGTATAACCATCCTCAATCAAATGGCTTACAAGATTATCCCAATTGATGCTCATTGGCATAGGAGTTTTGTCAATGAGCTCATTCATGCAAATTTCCGAAGTGGGTGGTGCATCATTTGATAAAACTTTCTTACACCCAAATATTTTCTTTAGAAGACTGAATATCATATTTATATCTTTAGAGATTAAGCTTTTGCTTTTGCCTTAATTCAGTAATAAATTTTCGTTTTGCTTCAAGATTTGCAAACTCCATTATTCCATTTTCTCTCCATGTCCCAAGAATTGGAAGTGATATATCAAACTTTGGAATGTAATAACCTTGAATATTTTCATAGCAAGGATCTGTTTCTAAAATCTCAGCTGCTATGGTATATTCAAGATAGTGTGGAATATGATTGGGACCCGCACCTTCACCACAAGAAGTTGCATATCCTCCTTTTTCAAGCCCGATGTACACTGGACCGGAACCAATACGCTTGGGTATAAATGCACCCCAACATGGATTTTGGTCATAGTCGTGTGACAATACTGCTTCAAGACCATATTTCCGAAGTCCGCGTTCATGCCTTTTGAACATGAGTTCGTCAAGACAATGCGGATCTAAGGTCCCGTCCTTTTTTTGAATCCTGCTCCAGTTCTCTTTAAGAAATCGTCCAAAATAGAATAATGGATAACCATGTCCGGCACGAATTGGAGACATAACGTAGTCACAATTCGGACTACAATGAGAGAAATGGGTTATTCTGGATTGATTTACATCATTTAAGACCTCCTCTGCAGAACGATAATTGCGGAACTGATTTAGATATACGATGAGATTAAAAAGTTTCTCTCTACAATGCAATTCATATGCTTTGTCCATTTCATTACCGTAAGAGTCATGTCCCAGCAGAGACTCTTTCAAGATATTTACATTAAGACAACCATCTTCAAACAGATTCTTTTCGTAAATTATATTCCAGAAAATCCTGACAGCAATAAACGCCACATCATCTCCATTCCTTTTGAACCGATCAAAGTATCGCTCAAGGTATGACATCACCTCTTCAGGGGATTGAAATCCCATTACTTGGTTTCTGGCAATCACCAAATCAGCGAAAGTTCTCGTAACACCATGTGTATGAGTCAATAAGTTTTCTCTCATGACATTTTCAACATGGTCTCTGCAAATAATATCCACAAATTCTTTTGGCAGACGTATGTTTGAGAGGCCAAGAGCATTCTTGAACAATGGTGCAATCTCCTTTAGTTGAAAACCAGCGATTCCACATCCAATCTTTGTAACATAGAAGGTCAAAGCCCGTTCTCTCTTTGCTAATTCAATGAATCTTTCAACGTATGGCTTAATCGATTCCACTCCACCTTGCATTGTTGGAATGGCGTATGAATTCCCTTGTAATCCTTCACCCTGTCCCCAGATAGCGCCAAAACGATTTATGGCGACACGCGCGGCACCACCAGCATGATGCCCGGCAAGATTACTACCGAATACGAAAATGTCTCTCCTTCCTAATGTAATGATGTTGTCAGGCGTATATTCCGTGTCAAGAGACGTTTCACATACACCGAAGGAACAAGATTCGTCCATTGGTGACGATGGTGAGGTAACTTCCTTATTGCAATTCTTTTTGAAGAGGTCTAATAGTCCCATAAAATTATTTGATTTTTAATATTACGAAATTTGAGGCGTAGGGCAACGGTCGGTCGTGAAGATATTTTGATGAGGATTTGTCGGCATTCAAGCGGTAGAAACAATAGTTCCAACCTTGGCCCATATCGGTGTATAGAGCCTCTTTGACTCCCTGCGAGAGCAATGCGTTTATGAAATGACCAAACGTTACAATGCCTTGGCTTTCATATAGAGCCAACTGGTTTTCTTTGTCGAGGCATAGGGCACGGAAAACGTTCTTATTGCCCAATTTTCGAGCCGTATTCACACCTTTACTATGGTGTATCATCATTTCCTGTGCAAAGCCCATTCCTCCTTCTCTTGCTGCCTTTTCCATTGCTGATTGATAATCGTCATAGAAGAACTGTGGACCGGAAAGTGGTGACCATGTGAAAGCACCGGTGTTTCGCTTGCAACGATAACCTCTATATATTTTACCTCCCGAAACATGGTTTCCGGCTATGTTGATGTGTCCTTTGCCCGATGTTGAGCCTGTAAAGGCTCCTGCAAAAGCCAAAACAATAGAATCGTTGTCAGCTGACGGAATTTCACCGCATATCATATCCATAGTTAAGCGACTCATATCTGGCTTCAGGCAAATTAAATCTCCATATTCTGTTTGTATATGTGATTCTGACAAGAAATCCAAATTTGACTCAGTAAAATCACTGACCATTGACTCCTTGATGTCGGGTTGCACATCTCTGACAATATCAATGAAAAGTTTTACGCGAGCAAGGACCTCACGCCCACGATTACGCCACCATGATGTACGACGACCGGGAGTCTTGGCATTATATCCGATTGCATCTATTCCAAGATGTTTGGCTTGATACAAGGCACGCTCGTTATGGTATTCCTGCGAAATTATTACGATTGAGTCCTGCCGATACACATCACGCATCTTGGCGATAGAGTTCAAGGTGCGAGTGCCGTCATAATCGAGAATTATGCGCACGGAGTCAACGCCCTGTTTCATCAGCGAGTCGCGCATAGCAATCGGTTCGTCATACCCATTCTCTGAATTTCGGTAATCACCACCACTGACCACAAGCCAATCAACTTTACCGGCGTTATATAGGTCTGCGGCCGCTTTTATACGATGATCAAAGTAATAGTTCCTTCGCCCATTCCATGTAGATATGGGCGAAGTGCCAAGCACAAGCCCGACCTTACGATGTGGAATATCCTCAACATCGTCATGAAGCCTGTCCTTAGCGGCATGGCCAACCATTCGGTCGCAAACCACAATTACTCCAATGAGAATTAAAACCAATATTCCAAAAGCTAATGCTATTTTCTTTTTCATGGAGACTCTATACTTCGCTATTTCAGTTTTATTGTTGACAATATCTTATTCCAAAGGCGGTCAGATTTCTCATCACCATAATCGAAAACTCCACTTAGGTAATATAGATCATATTTGTCTTTTATAACAACGTATTGATCTTGGATAATCGTATCGCCACCTAAATCGTATGCAGTCCAGACGTTACATGCTTCGTGTTCATCTACTTGCAAGGAATCTCTTACTTCGCTGATGTATATACATGTTGAATCAGCATCGGCTCTCATAAGAATCATACTAACCCAATCGGAAACAGGATTGTTTGGAGCAAGCCAACGAGTTGCGCCTTTGACTAATCGAATTTTGAAGGAATTGTCTGGAGGATAGAACTCAGTAACACCAGACGTGATTCTAAGAGAATCGACAATATGTTTGATTTGCCAAGTCTCACAAGTATCTGTTGCCCATGTCCAGCCTTGTGGAAGCAGAGCGGAAAAATATTCATCATCATATGGTACAACGAGAGAATCTATTGACAACCCTTTGGTTTTGTTTGTCGATGTCTTTGGCTTATTATTACAAGCCGTCATCATGATAGCGGCTGTAAACACTAAATATAATAACTTCCTCATTTTAATCCTTGCTTTTTAGCTATATTTTCCCAATACGAAGAGTCTTCCAACCCAATCTCTGACATTTCAATTATTGCTTCGGGATAACCATATTTAGCAGATTGGCGCAAGCATTCTATTCCTTTTTCATAATCTACGGAGGTGCCAACAGCATTCATATAGCACAATCCAAGATGCCAGCCCGCACTGGGAAGTTCTTTCCCATATTCAAATGCCTTCGTAAGCACTTGGAACGCTTTCAGACCAATGGTCTGTGATTTTTTGTCAAGAGCCTGATTATAGAGTTCATTGCCATAAAACAAAACACCGCGTGGATAATTTTGCATTGCAGATTTCTCCCACCAAACCATAGCACTATCAGTACCCAATGCAAATTGAGCAACTTCTCCATACTCGCACTGTGATTCCGCATCACCCAACTGGGCTGCTCTGCGCAACCAATACCATTGTATCGGTATATCTTTGCCCGTCACGGTATCTTGAACAACAATTTCATGTGTAATATTTTCACTCATTTCGTCTTCAGAAGGTAATCTTGCTCCTTCGGGCTTCTTATCGGGTTCTCCATACCATATCCAGTCACCATCCGGCGTAATTACTTCTTCTACCTCTACATACGCGTCAGCAGGAGTGCCATATACAGAATCGTAATAGTGGAATAGATAC